>NZ_JALAAI010000101.1:0-14475 GCF_052785085.1 Candidatus Electrothrix sp. | reverse complement strand
CGTTAAGTTTCCTGATGCTGATTTTATCAGCGAGGGTGTTTTGGAAACGGGAGCCAAGTAGACAAATGCCCTCTGGGCTTAACCAATACCACCCCCTCTGGGGGTGGATTCTTTATTCTACACTTCACCTTTTAATTCCGCCTCAATTTCCTCAATACTCGGCAGACTGTCTTTCAAATTATCAGGCAGGGTTTCAGTAAGCTGCGTTTCCCATTGCGCCACACCCATAGGTTTGTTGAGGCTGCGCAGAGCATATTCTACCACCAGTTCGTTTTTACTCTTGCACAGCAGCAACCCTATCGTCGGCTTATCATCTGGATGCCGCATCAAATCATCAACTGCGGACAGGTAGAGATTCAGTTGGCCGGTAAAGCCGGGGTCAAAAGGTACAGCCTTTAATTCCACCACAACAAAACAGCGCAGCTTAAGGTGGTAAAAAAGCAGATCAAGACGAAAATCCTGATCTCCCACTTCCAGCAGCATCTGACGCCCGACAAAGGCGAACCCGGTCCCCATTTCCAGGAGAAACTCCTGCACATGATCCATCAATGCCTGCTCGACTTCGCGTTCTTTTCTGAGGTTGGCGGTGCCGAGAAAATCAAACAGATAAGGGTCTTTAAAGATTTGGGTCGCCATGTCGGAATCAGGCGGCGGAAGGGTGGCAGCAAAGTTGTTTACAGTCTGCCCTTGACGCTCATGCAAACGGCTTTCGATCTGCATGACCAGAATGTTTCGGCTCCACCCGTTTTCCACGGTTTTCTGGGCATACCACAGGCGTGTTTCCACATCATCCAGCTTTTCAAGCAGAGCTAAGTTATGATACCAAGGAATTTGTGCAAGCACCTCTTGCACAATTGTTTGATCTGGCCAAGCTTCGGCAAATTTCCGCATGTACTTGAGGTTACGCGGCGAGAATCCGCTCATTTCCGGAAAGCTGTGCTTGAGGTCAAAGGAAATACGATCAATGATTTTGGCACCCCAGCCTTGCTGCTGCTGTCGCTCTACAATGATTCTTCCTATATCCCAGTACAGAAGCACCAGAGCTGAATTGGCCGCCAAGGTGAAGCGCAGGCGTTCAGACTGAATTCGCTCCTTGAGTTCTTTCAGTACGGCAGCATAATCATTCGGGAGCATATTTTTCCCCACAGACGTGGGAAAAGATGCATCGGGTCGGCCAGCCTTTTTTATCTCTTTGGTATTATTCTTCTTCACTGTCTTGACCTGTTGGCTTTGTCATCAGCCCGGCTCATCAGTTTAGGCTGGTGCCTAAGCTTTGCTTGGGTACAGACATCGTGAAGCTCCGCTTCATACAAGAAGCAGAGCTTCAGCAATAAGGGTTCCCAAGCTGGAGCTTGGGAACCAGAAAAATTCGAGGAATTCGAGCAATTCCCCTACCCCTCATAAATCGCCAATTTCGTCCTGAAATCCAACGCCTCAAAACTCTCCCCCTGCGTGATCGCCCGCCCGATCATTTCTCCGAACCTGCGGGCCTCAGCCAACTGAATCGTGGTATGCCCGTACTTCTTATAATGGGGCCGCATCCAGGACATCTTCTCCGGCACCTTACCGGCCAGTTTTAAGAAGACCCCAATGGTACACCAAGGCTCCTTGTTGGGATGACTAAAAATGATCCCATTGGGCACCGTGGCCCCAAGCCCCTTGAGCAAGGACCGGATTCCCCACCAATGCATCCGCCAGAAACCACGACAGGAGATCACCGGAATCGCCACCTGATTGTGGAAGAGCTGTTCCCCATCCCGATCCAGCAAAGAAAGCACTGGCCCGCTGGGATTATAGGACCAGGTTGGTCCGGCCAGAATGATCAGATCATACTCCTCAAAGCATTGCGGCGACAAGGGTTGAATCGGAACCCGCTGCCGAAACAGGGTCACGATCATCTTTTTCAGGGTCTTTGGAACAGTGCCAATGGGAAAATGCTGCTCTTCCACCGGAGTCAGACGCTCCCGGAAGAGAGCAACTGGATACTCTTCCAGGCCCTCCACCATTGAGCGGACAAGGTTTCTTGTCTGCGCACTAAAAGAATACTGAAGAATAAGAATACGCTTGGAAGGTGCCGTAGTGCCGGACATGGGATACTTTTGCAGGTAAAGGATAATAAGGACAAATCAGTTGCATCACTTTTTTTGATAAGCAAAAGTAAGAGAGTTACTCTACCATAGAATCGAAAATAAAAAAAGCCTCCTGATCATTTCTGACCAGGAGGCTTGATATACAGTCGGATATGGTAGGGGCACGGCGCGCCGTACCCCTACACCAGCACCCTTTTTACTACTGCTGATGACAGGACCAACAGTCTGGTGTCTTCACTGCTGCATAGGCGTGACAGCTATCACAGAACTGCTCTTTCTTGCTATGACAGCCAAAGCAGGTCATTGTTGGCATTTTCTTGCCATTTTGTTCAGCCAGCTTTGCATCGGCATTGGCATGAATGGTTTTCAGCATCATCATATGGATAGTGCGCATCTCCTCTGCCGGAGGATGCTTCAAGTCATTGGGCAAGGTGGCATATTTCACCATCTCCTGAGCCTGAGCACGATCCTGGGGCAGATTAGGGTCTCTGGTCGGTACTGCACCACTATCACCGTGATTATACCATATGGGAAAGGTGACCAGTAAAACAAAGATCACCAGGAACGTTATGGTTTGTCCTTTATCATACATATTTTTCCTCCGCTCTCATGTCGGGCTGTTTACACCAGAGTCCGCAGACCCTCAGTAAGTTCCTGTCGATTTTCGCCCTCAATCACCAAGGCATTACCGACTAATTCGCTCACACCGGCTACTTCCACTTCAGGAACCCAGTAGTTCATCAGGGTCGTCAGGGTAGCCCGGTCAATGGCGCAAACACAGGCCAGGGTATTAATGGCATGTTGATCATAGACATGTTTGACCGCATTAGCACGAGGCAGACCAGAACGCATCCGCAGTTCCATGATTTCATCCGTGTTCAACGCAGTCCCGGAACCGCAACAAAAGGTTTTTTCGCGGATGGTATTTTCAGGCATCTCATGCCATTCTTCAAGCACATTATCCAGAATATAACGCGGCTCTTCCAGCATGCCCATCGCCCTGGAGGTATTGCAGGAATCATGAAAAGTCGCCTTGACATGGGCATTCCGGCTCTTATCCAGTTTAATCTTGCCGTTCTTAATCAGGTCAGCCGTGAACTCGCTGATATGCACCATCTTGGTAGAGGCTGCATTATCAAAAACCGTACCTGTGACGGGCGATTTCGGCACTTCAAGGAAATCAGCAGGCCCATTCATGGTATCCATATACTGGTTGATAACACGCCACATATGGCCGCACTCACCACCGAGAATCCACTTCACGCCCAGACGCTCAGCTTCAGCATACATCTTGCCGTTCAGTTTCTTCATCATCTCGTTGGAGGTAAAGAGACCAAAGTTACCGCCCTCAGAGGCATAGGTGGACCAGGTATAATCCAGGCCAATGGCCTCGAACAGGAGCAAATAGCCCATACAGGTGAAGAGACCAGGCTCGGCAAAGACATCCGCAGACGGAGTGATAAAGAGAACCTCAGCACCCTTACGATTAAATGTCGGGTTCACCTTAACGCCGGTGAGACTTTCCACATCTTCGCAGAGAAAGTCCACATTGCCCTTAAAGGCCTGGGGCGTCAATCCCATGTGGTTACCGGTCCGGTTGGAGTTAGACACCGGCTCCATAGCCCAGTTGATACCGCACCCAACAAGATGCAGCAGCTCACGCAACATCATGGTGATCTCGGCGGTGTCGATCCCATAGGGACAGAATACCGAGCAGCGGCGGCATTCTGTACACTGGTAGGCGTACATGAACCACTCTTTCAGCACCCCGGCAGTCATCTTACGCCCGCCTGCCATCTTGCCGAGAATCTTACCTGCTAAGGTGAATTCCCCTCGATACACGGAACGCAACAGCTCGGCCCGTAGAACCGGCATGTTCTTGGGATCACCCGTACCCAGGAAAAAATGACATTTATCTGCACAGGCTCCGCAGCGGACACAGCAATCCATGAAGATCTTCAGGGAACGGAAGCGATCCAGGCGATCAGCCAATCCGTTAATAATAATCTCTTTCCAGTTTGCCGGAAGCTTCCAGTCTTCGTCTTCAGGATTCCAGACCCGGGCATTGGGAAAGCTGACACCCTGTTGGCTGTCCAGGTACTCCAGTTTTTCCACCTTGGTGGGATAGGCATAGTTTCCTGGCTTGAATTGTACCGGTGTATCCATCCATTCCTTGGGCGGAGTGGAGCCGGTCATCATAGAAGGCTCTTCAGCCACATTCTTTGACAACTCATCTTTTGTTATAACTGCCATTGTTCAATCCTTATATATTAGAGTTAGTCGTCAGTCTTCAGCCTTTTCAGGCAGTTCCTTTTCAACCGGGATTCCCTGTTCAACCATATCCTTGCGGAATTCATCCTCGTAGGAGGCATAGGAATGCGGTTTGATGTCAGGGTTCCAAGGATTAATATGGCGTTTCATTCTGCTGTCATTCGCCATATCCCGGGTCGGACTCATGAATACCCCGCCCATATGCACCAACTTAGAAAAGGGAAAGTAAGCTAACAGACAGGAAACCAGAAACAGATGGGTGTAGAAGATCGGAGCAATATCAGCGGTGATTTCCGGCTGAAAGGTAGCCAGCCCCACAAGCAGACGTTTGATAGCGATGATATCCACACCGCTGCGCAGGAAGTAACGCATGGAGATACCAGTGATCACAATGCCGAGCAAGAGGAAAAGCGGGAAGTAATCATTGGCTAAAGAAATGTAGCGTACTGGGCGGAGGAGAAAACGCCGAAGGAGAAGAGCCACCAGACCGAGGAGAATGAGTCCGTCTGTAACATAGAGCGAAAGCTCTGGGGTGGGATTGAGTGTAAATCCGTCCAGCGCATCCAGTGCGCTGATCAGAAAGGGTACTGGCTCTACAAAGAGGCGCAGATGACGCAACAGGATAATCAGCATGCTGTAGTGAAAGAGGATACCAAACAGCCAGAGCCAGCGGGTTGACTTGTAGGTCAGGACAGGACCGGGTTGCATGCTTGCCTTGGTATTCCGCCATAAGGAACGGAAAAAAACAATCTCCATGAACAGCCGGCCAGCAACCTCAGTTGTATTCACCGGGGCTTCCAGTTTATTCCGCTTTATCCAGGGCAGGGAATAGCCTTGCCCGCAGGTTGTTGGGATTTTAAACGGGACCGGCGATTTGGCCCAGTAAACGACCCGCCAGCAGAAGCCACCGATAAATAAAATCAGGGCAGCATAGGGCACGTCAACGCCAAACACATATTGCATGCCGGGAATCGTGGACCCTACCCATGCAATTCGCGCCAGGACAATGACGGCAACCAAGGGGAAGAGGTACTTCATTGATCGCTCCTTCTCTTCAGGTTAAAAAATAAAAAACTATATCTTTAAGCATCGAAACGTCGATACTTCACCACTGTGTTGTATCCTCCTCAGCTTCCTGAGTTTCCTGCCAACGAGGCTATGTCCTGCAAGTTTTCACGGACAGCTGCTGAGGCGCAGGAAGAGTCTGTTAAAATATAACTGCCGCTTTTCAATTCACGGATTCGGGCCTGATAGAGTCGATCCCGGCAGTTCATATACATGTCAAAGGCCATCAAACCTACTCTGTCGACTTCACGGTCAAAGGGAACAAGCTCTGGCAACAAAGCACGTCCCTTTTCTTCGCCGGAAAGAACTTGCTTTACCACCCATTTCAGCTCAAGTATTGGCGCAACTGCCTGGCTCGGAGTAAACTCTTGCACAGCCCGAATCCGAACGACCTGATCAAGTGGTTCAGCAAAATCCTGTTGTTCAGCCTCAGAAAGAATTAACTGGAAAATCCTGGTCAACCCTGTGCGAATATTTACCCCAACCGGATTGGCGAATTGATCCTCGGTCTGCTTGAAAAAGTTCGATGAGATGTACGAATCCAAAGCCCTCTCCACCCAGACGTCGATTATCTTTTTCTCTTTATTTTTAAGAAGTTCAAGCAGTGTCATATATTTCTCTCAGTACGCTTCCCGTGATCATTTGACAGTGGACATCTGTTCAGTGCAAATTGCTCTATCATGATTGTTGATTGATTTCAAGAAAAATTTTTCTTGATTCTGGAAAAGGAGGATTCCATTAATGTAATGACAGGACAAAAAAGAAAGGCTCCAGAGTGTCAACCCTGAAGCCTTACGAGAAATCCCTTCGCGCCAAGAGACTGAGAAGAAAAAGTTATTTTTTGGTCTCAGCAGCCAGTTCAACAGGTTTGGAATTATTCATCAAAAAAACAGCCAAGTTCACATAGAGATCATGGGCAAGTTTTTCATCCAGGGTCTTTTCATCTTCCTTATCAGCACCCTCTTCATCTTCCTCATCAGCAAGAACCCCGGCCTCTCTGGCCTCTTTTCTGGCCTGTTCAAGTTCTTTGCGCTCTTTGATAACTCCGGCTAAAAAAACAGGCACTTCAGTCTCTTCTTTGCGTTTCTTGGCCTTGAGGCTCTCTTCTTTGATTTTCTGAAATCGCTTATTCTTTGCCACATAGTTGCGGCTCTGCTCCCGGGCCTGGGCAAGATCAAAACGAGAACCTGACCAAATAGGGTGAGAAACAGCATCAACCCGATCCCAGGGAAGAGAATTATCCATGTATTGCTCACCGGTTTCCAGATAGTCCAGCATGCTGGGCAGAACCACATCCGGCACAACACCTTTGTACTGGGTTGAGCTGCCGTTAACGCGATAAAATTTCTGAATAGTGACCTTTAACGCACCAAGGTCATCATATTTCTTCAAATGAAGCAAAGGAAGATTACGATTCATATCCAGCAGGGCCTGCACAGTGCCCTTGCCGTGAGTATGGGCTCCACCAACAACCAGGGCCCTGCCATAATCCTGCATGGCAGCGGCAAAAATCTCGGAAGCAGAGGCAGCAAACTGATTAATCAAAACGATCAATGGGCCGTCATAAACAACGCCCTGATCTTTATCCTCAAGTACCCGGATCATTCCCTGTGAATTTTTCACCTGAACCATAGGGCCACCAGGTAAGAACAGCCCGGAGACATTGACTGCATCGCTCAGAGAGCCACCACCGTTATTACGCAAATCCAGGATGAGCCCGTGAATGCCTTCTTTTTTGAGTTTATTCAGCTCGGCACGGGTGTCATCCGTAACATTACGCCCATCCTTGCCCAGTCTTCCGGCGGAAAAGTCTCTATAAAAGCTGGGGATCTTGATATAACCAATCTTGTCTCCTTTATCGCTCTCAATTACTGTGGACTTAACATAGGTCTCTTCCAGCCTGACCACATCCCGGACAATGGGGATAACCAGACGAGTTCCATCAGCCCTGGTTACAGTCAGACGAACTTCAGTGCCCTTGGGTCCACGTATATAGGAAACTGCTTCCCGGATACTCATTGAAGATATGTCTACAGGTGCCTCATCCTTTTCAGAAACCGACATAATCACATCTTCGGCCTGGAGCTGTCCCTGGGCCTCAGCTGCACTGCCAGGTATGATACGAACCACCTTAATATGACCGTCATCCTCCCGGAGCAGGGCTCCGATACCTTCCAGAGAGCCACTCATGTGGATATCAAAATCCTCTTTTGAGGTAGGTGCCATATAATTGGTATGCGGGTCAAAAGAGCGGGCAACCGCATCAAAATAGCGATTATAATGTTCCTGGCGGGTGACCTTAAGCAGTCGTTCCAGATAGGCATCGGTTTTTTTCTGTACCTTTTGCAGTGCCTCAGCCCAAAGCTCCTTATCAACCTCCTGCTTATAATCAATATCAGCAGACTTTTTCCCTTCCTTTTTCTGTTTTTTATTTTCCTTGTCCACCGCATCAAGATAGCTGTCCAGGACTTCCATTTTTAAGGAACGCCGCCAACGGTCTCTCAGCTCTGCACGGTCAACAGCTGGAGCCAACTTATCCGAATCAGTCTGGATATAATCCTTTTTATCAGGAGAAAAACCTGCTGCCATGACTTCTTTAATCAGGGCTTCCACTTTTTTCACCCGCTTATTGAGCAATTCCATCCCCACATCAGGCAGGGCAATATTTCCGTTACTGATCTCATCGTCAATCTTGTCAGCAAATGTCTCCAGTTGGGCAACATCAGAGGCAAGCAGAAACTGTTTTTTTGGATCCAGTTGATTCAGATACAATTTATAGGCTTTCTTAGACATCTGCTCATCAAAGGATCTATGACCAAAATGCTGGGCAGAAAGCTGGCTTCTCAGCATTGCTGCAATAAGGCGATTTCGACCACGGTCGAACTCAACCGGCATCACCTTGCCGTACGCTGCTGAGCCTGCCAGCATGACAACAAGAACCAGACTGGAAATGAAACGATGGATACGCATAACCGACTCCCAATAAAAATACAGACAGAAATATCAGAAAATAAAATTATTACTGGTTACTGAACAGGTCTGTCGAAAAAACAAGAAAAAAAAACTGCCCTTTCAGGACAGAATCGGACATAAAGCGAAAAATACTGTACTGTAGAATACCACACCGTTTTCTTTTTGCCAACCAGCTGAACAAAACAAGCTGGCAGGGGCGTGTCATCAAGAAGGACTGACCACCTTTACAGCCTGGTTTATTGTACTCATAATCGCGTACATATCAGTAAGTTTTCCGACCTTGAGGGCTGATGTCAGCTCATAGTAATTCAGGCAGGTTCCGCAGGCGAGAATCTCTACTCCCTGTTCCTGTAAATCTGCCAAGGCCCTTAAGGCTCCAGAATCTTCTGCCACCAATCGCACCCCTTCATTATACAACAAGATTTTATCGGGCAGTGGCTTAATTTTATGAATTGTCTGCACATAGGTCTGGAGCAAAGCCCAGCCCAAATCAGCACTCCCCTGCCCCATTGAGACGGAGGAAATAACGTACACCAGTCCGCCAGCAGGGAAAGAAGCCGCACAGCTGTAATTTTCCACCCCAGCCTGCTTACGGCGACAGACCCGACCCGCCTTTACCCTCAAGGTCCAGCAGTCATGTTCCGGCCCGGATACAGTGACCGCACAATTGCGATCCTGAGCAAAACGGATGACATTATCCTTGGCCGCTTCATTATCAACCAGCACCTCAAGGAGACGATTGCCTGCCTCCAAGGCATCTTTTGTTTGAATAACCGGCTGAGGACAGCTCAGTCCGCAGCAATCCAGTTTATGGGTTTTCTTTTTCCAAAACATTAAATTCATAGCAACAGTTCTTTTTTTACGCAACAGCATATCCTGTGTGCTGGCGGACATCTGGTTCATGAAATCCCAACACAATACGATTTTTCGGAATACCTGCCTCCTCTAGCTCGATTGCTATCCCGTCCTCAGTTCCGTCTCTTTGTACCCAGACCATGCCGTCGATAATATCAATATGAGAATAAGGCAGCCGTGAATACGCCGGACATGCTGCCACCCTAAGGACATGACCAAATAATGATCACTGGTACGGTCAAAGATCAGTTCATTCTCTATTTCTCCGTTGGCATAAGAGATAGCTACATAACTCCTTAATACTTTCTCAATAATCTCGCGCCAACTGTTCAAGGTATCCATTTTCTCTACTTCAATTCCTGAGCAAACAGCTTATTCGCTAGCTGGGGATTGGCCTTGCCCTTGGTCTTTTGCATCAGCTGACCAACAAAAAAGCCCATGACCTTGGTCTTGCCGTCGCGGAACTGCTGGGCCTGATCAGGATTAGCTGCAATAATCTCCCGGACAATGGCGACCAACTCGCCCTCATCGCTCATCTGGACCAGCCCTTTGTCTTTGACGATCTTTTCAGGATCATCACCGGATTGCAGCATATCGGCAAACACGGTCTTGGCAATCTTGCCGGAAATGGTATTTTTCTCCACCATCTGAAGCAGGGCAGCCAGCTGGGTCGCCGTCACCGGACAATCATTGATCTGCTCAGGACTGTATTCCCGCAGCAACTCGGTGCTGATAAAATTACTCACCTTTTTCGGGTTATCATAGTCCACACAAACCTGCTCAAAGAAATCCGCCAG
Organism: Candidatus Electrothrix sp.; assembly: GCF_052785085.1. Taxonomy (NCBI): domain Bacteria; kingdom Pseudomonadati; phylum Thermodesulfobacteriota; class Desulfobulbia; order Desulfobulbales; family Desulfobulbaceae; genus Candidatus Electrothrix; species Candidatus Electrothrix sp. Next base: position 4,424 of record NZ_JALAAI010000101.1, on the reverse strand, counting down.
ATCACGGGATGAAGTCAGGGTAGCGGCCACATCTTCGGGCAGGCCCATATCATCCATGAAGCGTTGCTTCCGTTCCCCGGCCAGCTCCGGCAAGTCGCCCCGTACCCGCTCAATCCAGTCCTCATCAATATGAACCGGCACCAGATCTGGGTCTGGGAAATAGCGGTAATCATGGGCCTCTTCCTTACCTCGCATGGACTCGGTTCGATTGGTATCAGGATTCCACAGCAAGGTGGATTGAATAACTTCGCCACCATCCAACAAAACATCACGCTGTCTTCGCTCCTCATATTCCAGGGCCAGCTGGACATTACGGAACGAGTTCATATTTTTCAGTTCGGTGCGGGTGCCCAGCTCTTCCTGCCCTTTGGGCCGCAGAGAGATATTGGCATCGCAACGAAAACTCCCTTCCTGCATATTGCCGTCGCAGATATCCAGATACCGGACAATGCCGTGCAGCTTTTTCAGATAGGCCACAGCCTCTTCCGGGGAGCGCAGATCCGGCTCACTGACAATCTCTAACAGGGGTGTGCCGGTCCGATTTAAATCCACATAACTTTTCGGCTCCAGCTCATCATGAATCAGCTTGCCTGCATCTTCTTCCATATGGGCTCGGGTGATGCCAATGGTCTTTTTCTGACCATCAATCTCTATCTCCAATTGACCATGCTCGGCAATAGGGAGTTCAAACTGGGAAATCTGATACCCTTTGGGCAAATCAGGATAAAAATAATTTTTCCGGGCAAAACGATTTTCCCGATTAATGGCAGAATCTGTGGCAAGGGCCAGCTTAATCCCGTTTTCCACCACCTGCTTATTCAACACAGGTAAAGAACCAGGCATGCCTAGACAAACCGGACAGGTATGGGTATTTGGCGGCGCACCAAATTCGGTGGAACAGCCGCAGAATATTTTACTCTTTGTTTTCATCTGGGCATGGATTTCCAGCCCGATCACGGTTTCAAATTCCATAATGTCATTCAGTTTTAAATAGTTTTACAGCTCAAGATGTGTTGGAAACTGCGGGACAAGGCCGGAACGCTCAATAGTTCCATCAGCAGAGAAAAATTGCATTATCCCGCCGCTGCAGCTGTCCTTCGCAGGCTGGGGCAATCTCCCATGCTCCCTTGGTATTGCCGCGAAGGTCATCGTTCTCAAATATGCTCTTCCATACCGGCCTGTTCCTTGTTGCTTACAAAGCAAGCTGGTCCGCACTGGTATGGACCCAGGACCGAATCTTCACCAATTCATCTGACCATTCACCTGATGTTCTGATATTGATAAAGAGGCGAAACAGTTCATTGACCAAATCTATCCCCTCTTCAAACAGGGAAATCCGCTCCAAGGCCTGGCCTTCAAACCCCTCCGGGTCATCACCATCTTCTGTTCCAGCAGTCTTGGGCAAACGGACACTACGAAACTCCATGGTGGCTGCTGTCAGGGTGATACTGAATTCATAATCACCACTGCTGATTTTAATCCTGGCCTGTTCTGGCTTTTTGCCCAAGGCCAAACCAGCCCGGGCCTCCCGCAGCTCGGTTTGCAGGCCTCGGCAAATCAATTTTTCACTTTCCGGCCCCTCTCCGTATTCCAGCAACATATGCTTTTCAAAAGCAACCAGAATATCGCCCCGCTCAGGAAGCTCAATACTGCCCCCTCGTTCTTCGCTTTTAAACCAAAGCCAGGCCAGAAACTCCTGGCCGATAAAACGTTTTTCTTCTATAAGATCGACTAAATCCATAAAATCCTCAAAGGGATACAAGGGCAGGCCAGATACAACGCTCTCCCTTCTCGCTCCCGTTTTTTCGTTCGATTAAATGAGTAATGCTGGTTGCAGATCAGCAAGCTTGTCTGCTGTGCCCTGATCCGTGAGCTGAAGCGCAGTGTTCCAGGGAATCTGCATAATCAGGGAAAGATCAAAGGTCTCCTTAAACAGATCTTCCAGGAGAGCAATGGCCTTACGACTGTTGGAGAAAAAAAGCAGTGTATTGGCGGAAAGATTCCAGCAAAGATCATACACCGCAGGGATAGGCGGGGACTTGTGCACCATCTCTGCCCGAATTCGCTCCTTGATCTCCAGCCGCACATTCCGGCTCAAACGCCGCACTCCTTGTTCCTGCCTGATACGAGCCTCTTCCTTGGCTGTAAACTTTTTCAGCACTGCTGGCGAGACCTTACGTTCATCAATACGCAGAGACAGCACCACATAATCACCAGCTGCATAAGAGCTAAAAGCAAACTCGCTATCAAACATATCTGCCACTGAGACCCAGCCAACGGAATACTCATCAATGGTCTCATCAATATCCTGAAAAGAGTGCTCTGCCACCTGACGGGCAACAAAATCCCAAAAATCCTCTGGCACCTCTCCTTCCACCATAAAACGGCTGAACGAGGCACTTCCTGATAATAATCCCATAAATTGTCCTGGTAAAATCCTGTAAAAAAGCCCTGCCTGGGCTGGACTGATTGTTTATCTACATCCTCTCCCTTTTATCTGAACAGGGAAAGGCTCATACGCTTGCAAACCACACCAAAATCTTATAACAAAAATAGCAAGAAGCAACAAGCACTATAGAGGCCGGAAGCACCTCGTTTTAAAAAACGAGAAGAGTATATTTTTTTAATTGACACGGAGCGAGGATTCGTGGTAAAAAGACCTCGCTCTCAGCAACCAAGGGTCGTTAACTCAGCTGGTAGAGTATCTGCCTTTTAAGCAGAGAGTCGCGCGTTCGAGCCGCGCACGACCCACCACATATATGTCCCCATCGTCTAGTCTGGTCCAGGACACCGGCCTTTCACGCCGGCAACACCGGTTCAAATCCGGTTGGGGACGCCAGATATATCAAGGTCTTAGCGGATTTCCGTTAAGACCTTTTTTTGTTTACACAGCCGTCCTTATTTCTTCTTTTCCTCCTTCTTCCGTCCTCCACCCAAAACTCCATACAAGGTGACCTGATTGGCGAGCCGGGCCAAGTGGAGCGAGATCAAAGCCTGTTGCTGTCCATAGAGGGAGCGGTGGGCATCCAGCACGCTGAGGTAGCTGTCCAGGCCCATGGTATAGCGTTTATCAGAAAGCTCATAGGTAGCTTGGGCTGATTCCACCAAGGCTTCCTGGGCCGCCAGCTGATCACCGATGGTGCCTTGCACAGCCAAGGCATCTGCCACCTCCCTGAAAGCAGTCTGCACGGTCTTTTCATACTTGGTCAACAAGATTTCCTGATCAATCTTACTGGTCTTCAAAGCAGACCATACCCGACTGTCAAAGACAGGCACATCAATCTGCGGCATAAAACTCCAGATATTAGTACCGGAACCGAACAATCCAGACAGTTCATCGCTGGCCGTGCCTGCTGAAGCGGTCAGGGAAATACGGGGAAAGACCGAGGCCCGGGCCGCGCCGATATAGGCATAGGCACCCTTGAGTTTATGCTCTGCCGCCACAATATCGGGCCGGTTGAGCAGCACTGCCGAAGGCAGGCCAGGATCAATCTCCTTGAGTGCTGCCACAGAACTCAATTCGTTGGGCAGGAATTTTTTCGGCACCGGCGCACCGACCAACAAGTTCAAGGCGTTGCGATCCTGAGCCACCTTCTGGGTGAAACGGGGCACATCCCGCTTGGCTGCCTCCACCTCGGTCTGGGCCCGGCGCAGATCTATCTCCGTAGCCAACCCGTTTTCGTAGCTTTTACCAATCAGATCATACGAGTCTTGCTGGCTTTCCAGGGTTGCCTGGGCCAGTTTGAGGTTTTCCTGGTCTGCGGCTAAGGTCAGATACGCCTTGGCAACTGCGGCAATCAAGACCAGTTCTGCGCTACGGCGAGCCTCTTCTGTGGCCAGATATTCCTCCAGGGCCTGATCGGTCAGGTTGCGGATACGGCCGAAAAAATCCAGTTCCCAGGAGGGAACCTCGGCCTTAAGGGTATATTTTTCTGTGGATCGAGGCTGTCCCGATTCCACCAGATCAGCAGAGAGACGCTGCTTATTTATACTGCCGCTGCCATCAACAGACGGATAAATACCAGTGCGATGCACCCCGTACATGGCCTGGGCACGTTCCACATTCAGGGCTGCCACCCGCAAATCCCGATTATTCTTCAGGGCCTTGCTGATGACCTTACGCAACTTGGCATCAATAAAAAAATCCTCCCAGAGAATCCCTGCAACTGTTTCAATCGCATCCTCCTGAAGTTCCTTGTAGGCATCTCCTTGAGGCCACTCTGCCGGGACAGGGTCTTTGGGACGGGTGTACTGCGGAGCCAGGCTACAGCTGCTCGCTAAAAGCAAGGTCAGAGGTTAATGGCACGACCTTAAGTGGTTGACCACAGGATTACGCCGTTTGTCTTCTTGGTACTGTCAAACGAGGGTAGGCCTTTGGACGACGCTTCACAGCCCGCGGTTCACTGCGACCTGGTCTATTTCCT
>NZ_JALAAI010000100.1:0-14604 GCF_052785085.1 Candidatus Electrothrix sp. | reverse complement strand
GATTGACAGAAGCGGGCTTTTAGCTTGTTAATTTGGTGACCGATTTTTTTGATTGGTTTTGAAAATGTCATATGTCTCTCTGTAGCTTATTGATGTGAAAATTTCATTATTACAAGAAATCAATAGCCGTGTCAATATGTTATGACATCTGTGGCTAAATTAATTTTCTGAATTCTCAATAAATACAACTCGTTCATAAAGGCCAAGCCTTAAAGTCGTGCCATTAGGCCATAGATCTTAAAATAAAAGAGGGTGGAAAAGCCGATCAAGGCTCCCAGGCCATAGCCGAGAAAGCCCATGAAAAAGGACTCGGCCAGGATGATCCTGGTGATCTCGCTGAAGCGGGTGCCAATGGCCAGCATGATCCCAAACTCCCGCAGTCGTTCCAATACTGAAACCAACATCACCCCGAAAATGCCCAGAGCAGCCACGCAGAAAATCAACATATTGGTGACCATATTAAAGACCTTCATCATTTCTCTGGATTGGAGCAGGGCCGGGTACAGTTCATCCCAACGTTGTACATCCAGCTCAGGGAATTGGCGGCTCAGATCCTCTTGTACCTGGGCAAGTGCGATTTCATCATGGAGCAGGACCGCGATCTGGGCTGCTCCGTTCTCCACCGATAAGAGCCGTTGCATCTGCCCCTGACTGAGCAAGACTGCATGTTCATCCAGAGCCATATTATTGGTTTTGAGGATACCGCTGATCCTCACCGGCAGGGAGGAAACCTCCTGCTGACTGTCCTGGGCCGAGATAATAATCTTGCTGCCTATTCGGACGTGTAGTTTCTCAGCCAACTTATAGCCGATAATGGCCCGGCGTCCCTTTTTACCAAAGGTAAACTCGCCCTGATCCAGATAAGAGCCGAGCTGACCGTGCTGTTCTTCTGCCTCCAGATCAATGCCCAGCAGGACCGCACCCCGTGAGTAGTGGGCGGTCGCCACCAGACCATCTTGCTTGAGGCGGGTGACTGCGGTCTTGACCCGTGGATCCTTGCTAAGGACTGCCAGCACTTCCTGATCCCTGGTGATCCAGCGGGACAGATCAGGATCAAGGCGATAGCCTTTACCAAACAGAGAGATATGACCGCTGTCACTGCGCAGGGCATTGGCAATCATCTGTTCGGTCATGCCGTCATAGATCCCTTCCATAAAGAGCAGGCCCCAGAGGCTGACCGCGATCATCAGCACCAGCAGGACTGAACGGGTGCGCCGCCGGGTCAACGAGGCCCAGGCGATTTTGGTTGTTGTTGTGAACATGGTGTGTATCCTCTGTATATCTTTATGCGGAAGGTTAGTGATTTTGTTCCTGCTGCATATACCACAGAATCTTTTTTGCGCAGAAGCTGTCTTCCCAGAAGATGGCCGAAGCCATAGCCCCGGCTATCAGCAGAACCGGAACATCAGCTTTACTGCCGAAGGAGTCAGTGGAGAGTTTGACTGATCCGTTGTGGACGGTTCGGGACATAAAATGAGATATTGTGTTCATAATTTCCGCCCTCTCTGTTTGGAGCGAATCAATTTGGGGCAGACGTTCTTGCGTTCTTGATATATAGTGGTATATGATCTTTTCAGAACCAATCTTCCAGTGTCAAACCAACAACTCTTTGAAATTCTTTTGTGTTGTTGGTGACCAGCGTGGCATGTAAGCTCAAAGCCATGCCTGCAATAAGGGTATCATACGGGCCTATAGGAGTTCCCTGCTTCTCTAAATCTGCTCTGATCGTTGCTGCCGCTTTAGCTTCACGCAAGGTAAAGGATTGAACGGTAATTCTTGAAGTGAGTGCTTCAAGTTGCTTTTTTCTTTTCTCAGGATTGTTTGATTTTGCAATTCCTACTTCAAGCTCATAGAGAGCGATTGAGGGTATAGAGATATCTTTTGGCGACTTAGACAGTAATGTTTCGGCCACCTTACCAATATCTTTAAAGAAGTAAATCAAGGTATTTGTGTCGAGGAGATACATTTCACAGTCCTTCCCTCGGGTTATCATGGCCGACATTTGACCTGATTTCTTCAATGCTTGGAAAATCATCCTTCCAGCTTCCTGCCAGCTTCACAACATCCTGAGGCCATTCAGTCATAATCTTTTCCTCAATAAGCCCTGCGATCCACTTGCTGACAGAAAGACAACTTGATTTTGCAGCTTTTTTTAGTTTGTTTTCAGTTTCATTATCAAGATAAATGGTTACCTGCCCCATACGCTTACCTCCATATATTTATAATATAATTGGAATTATAATTGCAGAGTGACGGTTTGTCAATTCTTCTCTAATTCTTCAAACATGGTATTTCCTCATTATTCCGCAGCACATCAGTTCTGCGACGATTTTTAGTTGTCCGCCGGAGCGTCTTTCGGGCCGGTTGCGGTGAATCCCTCGTGAAACATGACGTTGCCCTGCGGTATGTTCCCGTCAAAGGAAAGAGCAAAGAACACTTCCTACGGAACGCCCTCAAGAGCGAGGTCTTCAACATTCTTGAACCCGAATTGTCGGTAGTATTCCGGGTGCCCGACCAGGCAGCAGCCTTTGGCCTGGAGTGCTCGCAAGCGTGACAATCCTTCCTGGATAAGTGCCTTGCCAATCCCCTGGCGTTGAACGTCCGGGAGCACGGAAACCGGGCCGAGTCCGTACCAGTCTGTGGTATCGTCCGATATGGTTACCGGAGAAAAGGCAATATGGCCTACAACACGGTCGTCTACCTCCGCAACCAATGAGATTGTCAGGGCATTGGCAGTGCGTAATGCCTCAATGATGAATTGTTCAGTGTGGTTGCTGATCTCCATTGTTGCGAACGCTGCTTGGGTTACATCCGAGATGGCACTATGGTATGTTTCTTTTTCGTCTCTGATCAGGACGTTTTGTGGTTTCATGAAAGAATCTTTCGTTTTTGAAAAGAGTAGTAAATTTTGCTATCAGGCATTTTCATTATAGAATTGTGATGCCACCAATAAGGGCGGCTATGACGATAGAGCCGAGGGCAAACCAACGTCGATTCTTAGACTTCTCTAACAAACACCAAATCAAACCAGTAGCAATCACCACAGACAATGAACTGAGTCCTACTACATTTTGGTGACCGGTGAACCACGTCCAGTTAAATTTAGCAGGGAGCTTAATTATTGAAAACAAAAATGTTAACCAGAGTATAAAGCCAATTAAAAGACGACAAAACAAGTCCAGTCTCGCTATGCTTTGCTTCATTGCAGCAACCTTCTGCTCGTGCATAGCTCGCTCTGTTTGAACAATATCAGCACCAAAGCCAGCAAGTCTTTTTAAAATTAGGTTTTTGCTTTCAAGGAGCAGTGGAAGAATTCCTACTTCAAAATGATGTTCTGATCTTGATTGAACAATATAAGCGGCAGCACTTGCCGACATACTAACCTTGAGTACGCCAAATGATGATGAATTTCGGATAGCATCTTCAATAGTAGATAGACTATTTTTAAGCTCTTCCTTAGACTGCTTCTGAATCTGTGTCTTGGTCAAATTCAGACGATTGAGAGTCTCTTTAAAGAACGGCTCCATCTGAGCATTTACCTCCTCGGATAAATGACAGGTTTTCTTTTCGTGTCCCATGACTTTTCCGCCTAACAGTATTGATTTTCTATGCTATTGCCAGCAATAACCCTGCGCATTTTTTAGTTACAGCCCCCAGGCAACCGCTTAAATCACACCACCGCAACAGCAAGAAATTCCACCCCGTGCCGATCTGACCCCTTGATCAATTCCGGTGCCTCTCTTCAGCCATGCTGCTGTAAAAACGATGGAAGATTTTCAGGCCGGAGTAACTGTTTTTTTACATCCTCCCGGATGCAAGATCATAAATTTCCTTATCTCTGCGCGGCCCGACTGCGAGCACGTACACGGTAGGTAACAGAGGTCTCTGTGACCTGATAAACCACCCGGTAATCTCCTATCCGCAATTTCCGAAACTCGGACAGGCTGCCGGAAAGCGGTGCGCCGAACTGCATGGGAGCACGGGTCAGTTTTGTGTCTATGGCCCGCAGGATGCGTCGGGCTGCGGACGGACCGACCCTCTTTAGGTCATTCTCAACGCCGGGATGATAAATAATAGCCCAGTTCATTTGCCGAATTTCTCCAGCATCTCTTCATGAGAGATGGCCTCTTCCGGTTTGAAGGTTTTCAGGCGGGCAAAGGCAAGGGCGGCCAAGCGCAGATCCTCCAGCTCTTCTTCCAAAGCTTCATATGCCTCGAAAGAGAGCAAAACTGCTTTAGGTGCGTTGTTTTTTAAAATGATGAGTTTTCCTGTCTCACCCTGTTCCAGGGAATCAAGAGCAGCAGCTGTTTTTTTGGCCAAAGCGGTGGCGGAAAGATAGTCGGTGGCGGGCATGGTATTGTTCTCCTAATAAGGTATATAATTATTCGCATAATAATATGTATTATAGTTAGACGATTCTGGTCGGTCAACTGCTGAACAGTTGCAGGATTTTTTCGCTCAGAATTTCCTAATGAATAAAATATCACGGAAAGTCGTCTTAATCGACCTCCACCGCCTCAATCTCGCTACCATCGGTGAGCAGGAGATATGACTTCAGCTTGGGCAGGCGTCTGATATCGGCAAGTTCCTGATACTCCCTGATCTGTTCAACCCCTTCAGCGCGTTTTTCCGCCATCCCTTTTTCCCCGTCTTTTTTCTTGCTGTATTTCAGCTCAAAGAGAAACTGATATTGCACCTCAATGGGGTTACGCTCCAGCAGGAGGATATCCGGGTAGCGGTTATTTACCTCGGGCTCGCTCTGAATGAAATAAACCTCGGATTGGTAGAGCAGAGTCAGAATCACGGCCTTGATGTGCTTTTCATCCATGCGCATGAAATCCCGGTTGGAAAAGAGTTCCAGTACTCTGCTGATTTCCTTAACCAACGGTTTTATATTATTATGCAGAGCCAGTTCAGCCACAGCGTTTTCAATGGCGTGGCTTGAGACCGTAATCCGGCTGCGTTGTTCAATCTCTGCTCTGAAATAGTCATAATACAGCTTCTGAACAACATAATTGGGCACCCTGTAGCGGTACTGACTCAGCATCGTGCCGCTGAGAGTGATAAAACCCATAGAGAGGAGCAGACTGATAAAATCGTTGCGTTCAAAGGGCTTGTTCATGTCCAGATCAAGTTTTCCCTTATGCCGTCCGAGAATCTCGCCTTCGGTGATCAACTCCTCAAGAGTTTGAAAATTTTTCTCCCGGTCGCCGACCCCGAAGAGCCGCATGATTTTTCCGTAATCCGAGGCAATGTTATCATCCAGCATCCGTTCTGGAAAACAGCACTCTTCCATATCAAGATGTCTGATAAAATACAACACCATATCCGGGTTAAAAATTTTCTCATCAGCACGGCTGCTGAATCGGTAGCCGTTATACCATCTGCCGAGGGTAGACATCACCTCCTGATTATCAAGCCCGCAGTTCTTGACAAAAGGCCGAATCATCGCTTCTGTTTCCTGGCTGGTAAAACCCATTGCCCGGTTGAAATCCCGATGATAAGTGATGTTATCGCCGATATTAAAACCGCTGGTCATGCTGTCCAGAGTAATAGAGGTCACGCCGGTGAGAAAGAGGCGATCCACTGTTCCACGACCTGCCGCAATTTTGATGGTTTCATAAAAAGCGCGAACAACGCCTCCCTTGCCCACGATTTCTGTGAACAGCTCCAAACTCTCTCCGAGAATGGCATTAGCGAAATGGTCGTATTCATCAATGAGCAGATAGATTTTATTCCCCCGGCACAGGCGGAACAGGCAGTCTGTTTTTTCCTGCGGACTTTCTTTGGCCCTGATCTCAGCAGCAGCTTCAGGGCCGTAATCATAGCGTTCCAGAAAATCAAGCAGACAGCTTTCAACCCTGCCGGTGAAATTGCGGAGTACAGCTTCTGTGTCACCGGTTGCTATTCCGCTGAAATCAAAGGCGAGCACCTGATAGCTGTTGTGCAGCGGGGTGGGATTTTCTCCTATGGCGAGGTTGCCGAAGAGCGCATCGAATTCTTCTTCAAAGTTAATATCATAATAATACCAGAGACTGGAAAGAAACAGGCTCTTACCGAAGCGGCGGGGCCGGAGCAGGATATTGTAGCTGGCGTTTTCTTCCAATGCCACGATATATTCGGTTTTGTCGATATAGAGAAAAGCCTGCGTGATAATTTTTTTAAAGTTGCTCTCGCCGTAAGGAATTTTCATATCTTTCCTTCCTCAATAAGCCCTGCGATCCATTTGCTAACGGAGAGACGGTTTGATTTTGCAACTTTTTTTAGTTTGTTCTCAGTGTCGTCATCAAGATAAATGGTTATCTGGCCCATAATTTTTCCTCCGCATCGTAGACAACTTATTTATTTTCAGATGCTGTAATCCATTGCATTGTGTTGCTGGATCTCATTTCACTGTAATATCAAAATAATAAATCCAATTACAGTTAAAGCAAAATTCAGTTGAAACAAATGGAACCATTTTAGCGATTTGTTTTTTCTTTTACAAATATCGTGGTATTTCAAAACAGTAGAGAAAACATAAAACGGCGAAACCCAAAACTTGTAATAGCTGAATTCTCTTTCGGCTTCCAAAACAGGCCTCATCTTGAAGTAATAAATCAATATGTTCCCAACCACAGGGAGCATTATCAAATTTTCAAAATTCATTCTGATGCCACCATATTTATCTTCTCTGTATGTAATCGCTGTGTGATCAATAAAAGGGTTCATGCTTTCCTGGAAATCACTGCAAATTCACTGGATTTCTGATCATAAGCGCTGCCTGCAACGTCGGAATACAGCCCTTTGATGGAGAAGCCAGCCGCAACAAATTCGTTTTCAAGGTCTTCAGGGGTAAAATGCTGAAACCAGTTGTAGACCTCTCTGGTACGTTCAGGTTCAATGATTGTGTACTTATCCAAAATGACCTTCTCTTCATCGTATTTGAAGGTATTCACAAAACCGTAATACTTGTTCGGCGACCAGAATCCGTTGAGTTGGTTCAGCTCATAGGTCGCGCTCTCTTCCCGTTGTTCAAACGCTGAGAGAGAGTTCACATCAAGCAGGACCGATCCTCCTGGTTTGAGCATGTTATGGAATTTGCTGAGAAGCATCTTGCGTTGCGTCGGGCTGAGGACGCAGAAATCACACATAATCATCACAACAAGATCGAACTGTTCTTCCGGCTCAAATTCCAGGTAGTTCTGGTTCAGATAGTTGATATCCAACTGCTCACGGGCTGCAACTTCTTTGGCATAGTCGATGGAGCTCCTGGAGAAATCGATACCGGTCACTTGTGCGCCGTGCTTCGCCAAAGCTGTTGCATAGAGTCCCGGACCACAGCCGAAATCAGCTATCCTGGTGTCCTTGCCGATATTGAACTGCGCCGCGATCCATTCCACTGATCGCTTGATAAACTCTGCGTTTCGCGAAGAAACATCGATATCCCCATTAAGATGGTATGAAAGCATCTGCTTCGATGTATGCTCATCTGTCCACAGATCACTTGCCGTGTAATACTGGAAGGGTTCAGGGCGTTGGTTGATATTCTCTAATTCTTCAAACATGGTATCTCCTCATTATTCCGCAGCACATCAGTTCTGCGACTATTTCTAGTTGTCAGCCGGAGCGTTTTTCGGGCCGGTTGCTGTAAATCCTTCACGAAATAGGACATTGCCTTGTGGGATGTTCCCGTCAAAGGAAAGCACAAAGAACACTTCCTGCGGAACGCCCTCAAGAGCGAGGTCTTCAACATTCTTGAACCCGAATTGTCGGTAGTATTCCGGGTGCCCGACCAGACAGCAGCCTTTCGCGTGAAGTGCTTTCAGGCGTGACAATCCTTCCTGGATGAGTACCTTGCCGATCCCTTGGCGTTGAAAGTCCGGGAGCACGGAAACAGGACCGAGTCCGTACCAGTTTGTGCTGCCGTCCGACATGGTTACCGGAGAGAAGGCAATATGGCCTACAACACGGCCGTCTACCTCCGCAACTAATGATACTGTTAAGGCATTGGCAGTTCGTAATGCCTCAATGATGAATTGTTCAGTGTGGTTGCTGATCTCCAGCGTTTCGAACGCTGCTTGCGTTACATCTGAGATGACGCTATGGTCTGTGTCTTTTTCGTCTCTGATGAGAACCTTTTGTGTTTTCATGGAAAATTTCAGTTTGTTTTACAGGATGGCTCACGCCAGCTTCAGCCACGCGAGGAACGAGCGTCGGTTGGAAGCAGTGGTTAGATCATTGCCAAGCAATATAGTTTGAAGAAAGACGTTTGAATCGACTATCGAAAACGCATTTACCCGTTTTTTCAATATGGTTGACCAAAAAATCCAAGCATTCAATTAGTCTGCTGTTTACAACACTCTGCTTTACTATCTCCAATGCTTCTTTCGCTTTCCTCCGACAAGAAGCATCATCCAATTTTCGTTGTATTTCGTAATGTGTCAACGCTGCCATAGCATTTGGTGTATATTTATCTCCAAGAAGAGATAGTATCTGCTCATAATAAACTTTCCCCCGAGGAGATATTCCATCACAATAATTAACATCTCGGCCAATACGACACATTAATATGACTTTTACGAGCTTATCAGCATTGTTTTGTAATATGTCGTTTTGTTCGTGGATGTAGGAAGAAATAAGATCTGCAACGGGTGCTTCGTGATGAAAATTATCCCAACCGCTATGCTTTTCCAGAAGTTGATCAAGTAATGTGTCAACCATTATGGCTCTTTCATTTGGTGTTCTGTATGAATTACCATCAACAACCTGTAAAAATTGTTCACCAAGTTGATACTTATCTTTATGTAAGTTTGTATTGTAACCTTCTAAGATGATGCCGATTTTATATTTTGGGTCATCTGAACAGTTGGACCAGATGGTGGGCGCAATAACTGATATGTTTTTCCGGACTTGGGGGTCTGTACCAGGAGACACAAAAATCCCGAAAGTTGTTCGCAGGATACTGGCAAGATGATGACTTGCCAATTCTCTAATTTTGCTCTCTATCGTTCTCTGGGTAGCAAGATCAATAGGGGATGTATACGTTTTAAGGTTTTGAATAAATACTTGAACTTGAAGAGCGGCTTCAGTTGGCTGATCATTTAAGACATCTTGGATACAGGTCTGAAGCCAACCTAACAGTTCGAATGCATTGATAGTATAGTTTGTTGGATGAGAAATGCCTATATCATTCCGCATTTCAAGTATATGCTTGAGCTTCTTATAAGTAGTATCAGAGATAAGTTCAAGTTTTCTGCAAGTATCAAGCAAAACGGCATCTTTTAAAGAAGCCAGATCTTCTTCAGTCTTATAAAAGTCCCTAGCTTTCCCACCCACTGCTGAATCAAAAAAAATATCTATCCCATATGCAATGGCTTTTTTTCGAAGGTCTAAAACGACTTCATTCCAAATGGCATTTAGTGAATAATCAAACAAGCCAAAGCCTGCACCAACAACAAATTTTGACAAATACCTTGCATCTTTCTTTATTTCATGTGGAAGCGATTCAATATATGAAGGTAAATTTTGTCCGATAATATTTCGTTCTGATTGTGCGGCGATAATATTATCACAAGGCAAACCAATATGCTGAAGAAAATCAACAGCTCGCTGTGCTTGTGGGTCTACAAGATCAGTTGGATTGACTTTTGTGAGATCATTCATGTTTTGCTCCTTCTCTGATTTGTCGGTATTAATAAACGGAAAGCTTCCCATGCCATTGCCAGCAAGCTTGCCGCATTTTCTCCTTCCGCCCCCCAGACAACCACTTCAATCACACCGCCGCAACAGCAAAAAATTCCACCCCGTGTCGATCTGACCCCTTGATTAACTCCGGTGCCTCTCTCCAGCCATGCTGCTGTAGAAACGATGAAAGCTCTTCAGGCCGGATACTCCACAACCACGGCTCGCCGACAACTTTCTGGAGCCAAAGCATCAGCCCTGTCCATCGTCCGACATCTGGCCGACCATCTTCGCCGCTGGGAATGTAGGAAAAGGCGATGCGCGATCCCTGACCGACACTTGCCGCGCATTGCCTGAACAAGGATTGCACAGCTTCTGTTGCTAAATACATGACAAGCCCTTCGGCAAGGATAACACTTTGCGCCGTTACGTCCCAATTCGCATTTGTTCTCAGCACATCAGACAGTTCCCTCTCACCCAAATCTTCCGCAATCAGGTGAAGATTCTCACTCGCTCCTAACGCCTCAACTCCTTTCTGTTTCAGAGAAGATGTGGCCGGATGATCAATCTCGAAAAAACGTACTCCCGGAAACTCCAGTGCCAATCGACAGCACAAGGTATCGTATCCTGCTCCGAGGACAAGCACCTGGGTCGCTCCGCTGCTGATACTGTCCCGTACCTGCTGTTCACAAAACGCCTTGCGATGGGCAAATGCCTCAAACTGGCCCGGCAGCATCCAGTCAAAGGCTTCATACACAGCAATCATTCGGGGAGAGCGGGCCAACCGGACTGTCCTTTCCCCGGCAGCACCTGATACAACAAGTAACCTTGCCGTGGCATCAACAATCCCGCGAGGAAGAACTGTGTCCATTCCGGGTTGTGAGCCGAGAGTGACAATGTTCAGAGCGACCTTGCGGGCCGTCATGCTCGGTTTGTTGTGCTTCATCTGATAATTTTTACGATTTCCGCTTCCTTTCTCTTGGGCACAGAAGGGATATTTTCCGGGTAGCCCAGGATGATCGGAGCCACAATAGTGCAGTTGTCCGGTATCGCCAGCTCCCTGAGCATCTCCGGGTCATGTATCTCAGTACCGAGGTTCACCCAGCATGTTCCCAGACCTCTGGAGCTTGCCGCCAGCATGAAATAACCAGCTGCCAGGGCGCAATCAACATGGAGATTTTTCAGATGAGAAAGTCCGAGAATCATCATCAGGCACGGCGCATTGTAAAAGACATTGAACGACTCATTTTGCAACATCCCCTGATATTTCTTGGCATAATCATCAGGATTCGCTGCAATGCGGGCCAGGATGTTTTTCTTGCTCTCGTCCGAGATTTTCTGCAGCATCTCTCTGTTGTTAACGATGATAAACTTCCACGGCTGTTCATTGCCTGCATTGGGGGCAAGCGTGCTTTCCTTGATCATCTCCTGGATAAGCTCGACCGCAACAGGTTTGTCCTGGTATTTTCTTACGGAGCGTCGTTTTTTTAATAATTCTTCATAGGTCATTGCGTTGTCTACCTCTCTGTTACATTCGTTTACTCACAGCTCTTGCACGTCTGAATGCTCCGTTCAGACGAGTAAATACAGTGTTCAGACATATAAAAGCTCTCAAGATACGTTTGAATCCTCTTGTTCAACATGCAAATGCTCCAAACATACGTCTGTTTGCTCTTGAGCAACGTGTAAACGCTATGTTCAAACATGTAAATGCTCCTGACAAACGAGTGAACAGAGCTTTTGCTTGTTGGGAAGCTCCTGACATATGTTTGCTTGCTCTTGAGTAACGTACAAACACTGTGTTCAAACATGTAAATGCTCCTGACAAACGAGTGAACAGAGCTTTTACTTGTTTGAATGCTTCTGACAGATGTTCCTGGTTCCCAAGCTCCAGCTTGGGAATCCTTTGTTTCTGAAGCTCTGCTTCTCACTGAAGCGAAGCTTGGGCACCAGCAAATTTAATCACCTCCGCATATGAGATGATTGACTGAAATTATGTTTTTCTCAGCATTGTATGTTAAGGACGCTCTAGCACCCAATATTATTATTGATTGATCATTCCACTGCGGTGGAGATATGCACAAGATTTCACCTTTCGAGTTATGTATTTTGCACCCTTGTTTTAGTGCAAATAGTACTTCACTTATACATTCATGATTCTTACTGTAAACTTTTTCTATGCAGCCAATGCCCTCTTCGCCTGGGCCTAAGCCACACTTGGTGGTTTCAGTTTCGTACTTCTTCATGTGCTGCCAGTCGCGGCCCCGGAATTCATGAATGAATTGAGCGTACCTCATAGTAAATTCACCTCTGTATTGAGGCGGGGTTTCTTTAGCTTGCAGCGTGAGTGGAAGAAGTATTACCACTAAAAGTAGTCTGAACATATGTTCCTTTTATGCATAATTTCTCGCATTAGCGGCACATTGTTTTCCTGGTTCCCAAGCTCCAGCTTGGGAACCTTTATTCCTGAAGCTCTGCTTCCCTTATGAAGCCGAGCTTCACGGCGTTAGTACCCAAGCAGAGCTTGGGCACCAGTAGGAAACAATATTTTCTACCTGCCCCTCCTACACATGCCGCATAGCCTCAACAGGTCGATACCGATTAATCTTCAAGATCGGATACAGCGTAGACAGCACGGAGAGAACAAACATCACCACCATATCACGGAGAATAACCAGAGGCTGAAAAGCCGTGGGCATTGCCGAAACCGCCAAGCCATACTGCTTAAACTGCTCTTCAAAGCCAGACATGGGAATAGGGTTGAGGTTAAAATAATAGGCCACAGCTCCCCCGATCAACCCGCCAAGAACCACGCTTACAACAGCCAGCAGAACACTTTCCAGCATCAGCATCCCAAGAATCTGTTTCGGGGTGGTACCAATGGCCCGCAGCACTCCGATTTCCCGAATCCGGGAATAAACCGTCAGCAGGGTGTAGATCATAATCACGAAAAAGATGACAATGAAAAAGATTCCCAGGGTGATATAGCCAAAGACCGAGTCCATTTGCATAGCCTTGACCAATTGGGCCATGATCTGTTGCCAGCTCTCTACAGCGTATTCCGAGCCAAGAGCCGTGCTGATTTGTGCCGCCAAGGCCTCAACCTGCTCAGGACGCTCTGGCATGACAATAAAATGGGTGGCATAATTGGTGGCTGCCATGATCTCCTCAAAATAGGCCAGATTGAGAAAAGCCGTGGAGGTATCAAATTCGTACAAGCCGGTCTGAAAAATACCCTTGACCCGCAGGTTATCAGCAGCAAAGGAGTAATCAGCCCCGTTGCCCACAAAGGCAATCTCATCCCCTATCCCAACCTTGAGCCGCTTTGCCAGCTCATTGCCGATATACACCTGATTGGTATCCTCAGCCGTGAGATATTCCCCCTCCTGTAAAGAGGCACTGATTCGGGACAGGCCAGCCTCTTTTTCCGGTTCGATCCCGGTAAGCATCCCGCCCACAGCCTTTTCGTCAGCAGAATAAAGGACAAAGGATTCAAAACGGGCAGCAGAAATGGCAATGCCTTCTATGCCTGCCAGTTTTTCCCGGATTGTGGTGCTGTCAAAGATCAGGTGTTCATAACTGGGTTTATCACGGAACTCCTTGCCGGTAATCTGGAGATAGCCCGGATAGATTTCCACGGCATTTTTGATCATGGTCTGGTGGGAGCCGTCCAGCCAGGCTGAGGCAAAAACCAATAGCGCAGTTGTCAGGCTGGTCAACAGCACCGTGACAATGGTCCGTTTTTTATAGGCTGCTATGTTTCTCAAGGCCATTTTCATGGGAGATCCTTCGGCGTTCTGTTTTTTCGATGAGTAGGGGCACGGCGTGCCGTGCCCCTACAAAAAACATCCTAATCAGAATAACGTTTCAATGCCCTTTTGCTGAAATAGGATTCACTGACCGGGCCATCAAAAACTGCATCAGACACCTCCATCACTGTCTGATGACCTGCCTTTTCCGGCTCTTTGGGATCCATAACCCATTTGGTGGGATAAAAACGTTCACCAAAGGGCTGAACCTTGGTATAGGCCAGTTCCCGGATCAGCATCCCCTCTTCATCAAAATAGCGAACCTTGCTTGGCAGGTAATACTGCTTTGATATATCCATGATAATCTTGCCCCAGACAACCGCAGCCTCTTCCTTGGGGAGCAGCTCTGCGGTATACACCTCTTCTGTCTCGTTCAGCAGCTTGACCGTGTAATCCTCACTGATAGAGCTTTCCCGCACCAGATCGTCATTGCTGAAATCACTGCCCATCCAGCTCTGGAGCATCATGGAGGCCGGGATCTTGATTGTCTTTTCTATGCGGGGCACATATTGCCACATGGAGTTATCCATTTTCAGAAAGGTGATGCCCTTGTCCTTGCCCGGATAGAGGATCTTAATAAAAGATTTATCCTTGCCCACGGACCAGCTTTCCATTTTCATGGTACGCTCGGCCCGCTTGGTCTTGACCGTCATAGTGATCTTCATGGTTGCTGTTTTACCGTTCAGGTTATCCTCAACCTTTTTAATGATCTCTGCGGCCTCATCAGCAAAAGATGATACAGGCAGCAGGGTAAGCAGCATCGCTACTATTATTGCCAAGTGTGTTGCTCTGTGTCGTCTTCTATGTTGTCCCATTATTTATTCTCCTTGAAAAGATGCGTTATTATATCCTATGAATACGGGGTTTCTTTCCAGATGCTGTGATTTACCAGTCCGTACTCTTTCAATATCGTTGCTAAGCGGAGTCCAATCTCGCTTCAACAGGGATCAATGGTTTCTGCCTCATGGAAAAGGTGGATGGTAACCGTTCACCCCCCTCATTCCACACAAAAAAAGATTGGACAAAAAAAGAAGATCACGATAGTTTAAGGGTCACAACGTTTTTTACGAGATCTATCCACGTTCTGAGTTCGCATGCACCTATCCAGAGAAGAGTTGCGAAAAATAGATAA
>NZ_JALAAI010000099.1:0-14717 GCF_052785085.1 Candidatus Electrothrix sp. | reverse complement strand
TCCCTTGGTTACCAATGACAAATCGTTTTTTATTACATTAATACCAGAAAAATCTCAAATGTCCATTTTTTTCTGGTGTAAAATTAAAAGATTAACCAGCTAGCAGAAAAAGGCTGTCAGGGGCCTGTTATATTGAAAAACATGTTAACCAAGTTAATCGCCAGGCTGGATGTCACATTCTTTCTTTTCAAATGGCAAGAGACTTTGTTGATCAGTTTATTGAGCAACGCCCCTCTTCCGAGCTTATGAAAACCTTGAGAGATTTTATCAAACCTGTCCGAATGGCAAATGCTGCCAGAGAAGAAAATGAGCAGCTCAGAAGTTCCCTGTTGCGCGTTTGCATGGATATCGCCTCCAGTTCAGTCACCAAGTATCCTTACGACTTTGACGAACGTTTTAATTCTGATGAAAAGATATGTTTTTTCGGAATACTGGAATCCCTTTCAGGGTGCGAAGGGCCATGTGCCTCCCCACAGGCCTGAATTCAGAGGATTTCGGCTGGAATAAGATGCTCTTGCGTGCCGACCTGCCACAACATATTGGTCAGGAAGGAGATACCCTGACTTCCTGGTACGCAGTTGCATTCAGGACAGACTGTGTAACTCCTCCCATATATCTGGACTAAAAATAATCAAACCATGTCAAACTTTAATTTTTACACCAAACTCATTGCTCCGGTTATGCAATCCCTTTGTATAGAGGTAATGGTTCTTGGAATGTTTGTCATTGGTTTTTCATACATTCATGCCGCACTGGTGAAACGGCGGATATTCAGGCAGGCTTTTTTATGGCGACAGATCCTTCTGCTTATATCAGTGATGTTAGTGTGCATGTATTGTATTATCTCCTATAACTGTGAATCTGTATTACATGTTTCAGAAAACACGGAGGGTATAGTAATTCCGATAAAGTCTTTTTTTATCATTATGCCAATTATAGATATAATTCTTGTCGGAATAATCGGGGGAATGTTCGGGTGCTTAGTTTTGGATAATGCTTTAGTAGAGAGAGATACCTACCAGAGTACAAAAGAAGAATTGTCTATTCTGTTACTGTTGTCTTCATGGTACCATACTATTTGTATATTATGGTGGTTGATGTGGATCGGGTCAGAAGCATTTGACGTATATAATGTTTGGCTTCATTTTTATATAGTTGTTATTTATTATATCTCGTATAAAGCATGGCAGCGAATTATACATTCTAATATCTATATAGAAAATAAAGAAAAATATGAATGGTACGGCGCTGCATGGTATGGATTAATGGCTACATTTGTTTATTGCATCAGAATGTCTTATTATTTTGATTCAGTGCTTCCATTGTTTAAGGTGCTGGATGGTTAACACTTTACGCATGCGCAGCGGCTGGCAAGGTCAGTTGCAGAGTAAAGTGGACCCATCATCACTAACACCGTGAAAGATCATAAGGCAACCTAACCCACCGATATCTCTCCTTACTGAGCCAACAGTGTTTGCTCGCCGTCTAAATAAAAAAACCGGGTCGTGCAAAGACACGTACCCGGCAAAAAAACTGAAAACGCTAACTTCTTCTAACAAACTTCTGTCATAGACAAACTTGAATAACCAAAGCCTTTATGTTGGGATTGCAGTTTTTAAAATCTACATGCTTCAGGGTAAAGAAACACAATTTATTGCAACACAGGTATGGAATTTATCTCCGATAGATTCCATACCTGATAATAAAAGTCAATAGTTTTTATTTAGATTTGTTACGCTTCCATAAGCGCATTATCATAGTAAGCGAAAGCCTTGTAACTTTCTTTAAGGTCTATTTTCAGCGATTCGAGTTCTGATTTCGTCAACATTCGGGGCTTTTTTGATATGCCCCGCTTCCCCTTGCGTGAGCTTGTCGATACCAAAACCAATTTCGGTTTTCCACCATTCATTTAGCTCCTCCCCGTGTTTGTCATATATCGCCCTAAGCATACTGTCTTTTATATTAAGCGAGGCGGCTCCTGGGTGTCCTGTCAGAGCGATTGCTTGTATTACTGTGCCGCCATTATTTTCAATGAAGCCTCTTAAAGAAGCCAATGTACCACCAGTCGCTAACGTATCATCAGTAATAATATATCGTTGTCCCTCAATAACATCGCCTGTAAAGATTGGATACTGTGACAAACGATAAAAAGCATTTTTGTCTGTCCTCATCGGCATATTAGCCATGAGAATATCTTCACACAATTCAAACCCTAATCTGGTTCCTGCATAATAAGCTAGTGCGGCAGGTATTTTATTTACGCCAAATTCTTCCTTAGCCTGTACAGGTATAACAAGAGGTTTTTGCAAGCCTATTATATTTTTCAGCTCTTCCAGTTTGTCGTTACCAACAATATCATTTACTAAGCGTATTGCCGAATACGCATCACTTTCTTTTTTCGCTTTACTATAGCATTCATGCCGTTTTGCTGTGCCAAGAAATGAAAATATAAAAACTGGTGGAAAATCATTCCACGGTACGCGAGTTTCAGTAAGTCTCAAAGTTTGCCGATATTCATCCAAGTATAGTATGCTGCTAAACTTAGGCACGTTATAAATAGCGTAATGAGCTGTTTATACGAGTTGAATCAATTGATAATAATTCAAGAACGATAAAATAAACATTACTTACTATTTATTGTATAAAAATGCTTGCAAAAAAATCAACATATTTCGAAAAACGATTTGAAAAGTACCCTCTTTGATATCACACTCCGTTTTTTTCTGGCACCCAAGCTCCAGCTTGGGTGTTCTTATTCCTGAAGCTCTGTTTCTTGTATGAAGCAAAGCTTCACGGTTTCTGTGCCCAAGCAAAGCTTAGGCACCAGTAAAAGAGGCTATTCGAGAGAGATAGAAAAATCTATATTAGAAAAATGATGTGAGATCAACTGCCCGTTTAAGGGGCGGAATTGTAGGGGTGTGCCCGACAGGAAAGGGCGGACACTTCCAGTGATAAGGTAGTGTCTTAATAACCCTCTTCATAGGGTAGATGTTCAAACATTCATCAATTCCCTGGCCCCCAAACTCCGGCTTGGGGGCTCTTATTCCTGAAGCTCTTCATTATTCCCGGCAGCTCATATCGTCGCCCTTTTTCAGGAAATGCATATCTGCAACAGCGACCTGGAAGACAGGATAGGGCCAATGCTCAAACGCCTGCATTTGGGCTGGAACCGGACAGCTTGATGTTTTGTAGAGTCCTTCTTTGCCCAGGGGTGTAATTGCCAGGTGGTAGCGCAGGTCTCTGGAAAAGGGATTATGCACGTTCAGAAACATGCCTGCGCCTGCCTTTTCATCATCACTCTGGGTGAACTTGAAAACCAGTGTTTTCTCTGGGTGGATATTTTCCGGCACATGCTTGAAGTCCTGCGGGGCATCCTTGCCTTCGGTGGCCTCAATAAAGAGTTCTTCTCCGGGAAAGATCAGGATAAAGGCTGGTTGGACAGCAGGGGGATCAAGTTCGGAACTATGCTCAAAGTAGGTGCCGTCTTCCAGCTTGAGTTTAAAGCTGTGGTTCTTTCTGCACGGGGCTGTTTGGCAGTATTCTTCAAGGGTTTTGGGCGGGTCGTCGGATGCGTTGGCGGTGATGCAGGAAAAGGTGATGAGGAGGCTGGCGCATATTGCGAGGATTCTTTTCTTTGAGGTTTTCATCCTGAAGTTCCTTCCTAATATTTTTTCTAGCTCCCAAGCTCCAGCTTGGGTGCTCTTATTCCTGAAGCTCTGCTTTTTTGAAGCGAAGCTTCACGGTGCCTGTGCCCAAGCAAAGCTTAGGCACCAGTAAACAGCGCTTGCCCAATCACACAGAAGCCCATGGTCGAAAAATGGGAATCATAGGTGAATGCTTCATTGATTCCGAGCAGATTCATGACAGCGAAAGATACGCAGTCGGTGAAGCTGAATTGCTGATCGTTATATTTCTGAAAAATCTTCCATGCAGCATCAATATGCTCTTCATTGACTTTGACCATCTCAACCATGCGGCTATTTAAAATGTTATTTCCCCAGTCGCAGGCGACATGATGGCCTATTTTATAATGGAGCCATGTTGTTGTTTCGTCAAATATGTAGTCGGTGATGACAAGCCTTGCTCCCCTTTTTCGAATTGAAGCGTACACATCTTTGGCTACGTTATGATAACGGTCATTCTTGTCCGCAAGGGCAATCCACGCTCCTGTGTCAGCGAATACTTTCATTTACTCTAATCCGTAAATATCTCTGTCGTGCTGAACAGAACCGTCATTTGTGCTGCTTGCGCATATTCCGACGATATCCGCTGCGGAATCACCGTTCCAGTCGTTTGAGGAAGTTATCTTTTTTTTGGCAGAGTTGATCAGCCGTTCAACGGATTTCAGCAGCACTTCCTGTTCGACATTCTGGAGATAGGATTTCGGGATTGTCAGGAGCAGATTGCCTGACAGGTCAAAGCTGAGATTGCAATTTTCTTTTATAATCATCATGGCTCCCGCAGGTTGAGACAGCTATTTTTTCAGAAGACTTTTGTTTCAGTTTAGCAGGGTCGCCGGAATTCTGCAAAGCGCAATTATCTACTCCCCACCCTCCTCATGCTCCTCATGCTCCTCTTTTTTCAAGGTGGGCAGCATCCAAAACGTCTCCAGCCGGTCTCCCTATATATTACCAGCCTTATATTCCTTGTAACGTCTCTTTTCTGGCACCCAAGCTCCAGCTTGGGTGCTCTTATTCCTGAAGCTCTGCTTTTTTGAAGCGAAGCTTCACGGTGCCTGTACCTAAGCAAAGCTTGGGCACCAGCAAAATTTTCATTTTCACGTATTGAAGCCAAATAAATTTTAGTTCTTAATGCAACGGACGCTGTAACCAGCTGCACGACGGTAGCTGTTTATATAGGCACCAGAACTGATAAAATCGTCGCCAAGTAATAAATTTTTTGCAAAAGAGTTATCTACCGTACTTGTCCAATAATAACCATAACTACCTTGCGAATCAATAGAACCACTGGAGTAATTTCGATAGCCAGCAAGTACAAGTTTCAGTGGTGATGCGAAAGCTCCGGCAGGATCTTTAGAACTCCATGAATTAATCTCTGTTTGAAATTCAGCGGATGTTGGGAGCCGAAAACCATCGGGACATGGATTATTTATCTCATTCATACTTTGCCACAAATTATCGTTTTTTGTACTTCTCCAATCGTAAGGATCGGATGGTGCTTTGATAAAATTACTATGACCAGGTATATCCCCCATACTAAGATTTGTAGTTACCCCACTTGTCAATTTTTCATGTCCGTCTGCAAGTCTTCCCCACTGGTATAGATCACCATATGCTTCATCATCAATCAAATTTTTAGCCACCCTGCTTGCACCAAGATTTCTATCCATCCAAACTCTTCCTGTTAATGATGTTACTGTAGGCACCTCGTTTTGTGCATTTATAGGAATTACAAAGAAGGAATTAAGCGGAATTACCACAACTTTTTCTGAGGCTAATACAATTGAACTAACCAACAGTAATAACGTCGAATTTCCTATTAATAACAACCAGTATGTTTTTTTTTGCTTCCACACAACCCCTCCCCCCTTTCATTAAATTCATGTTGTTGTATTTTAACATTTTTCAAGCTAACGTGTTGGATAGGTGGAGCGCATAGCGGGTAACCTATTAAACTCGTTGGAGGAACTCGACAGTTCCCGATAGGATATTAAACGGACATATATGAAAAATAAAATCGTCATTCTGACTGAAAAAAAAAATTAACCATACTGAATCTAAAAAGTAAAGAGAAAACAACACTTGACAGGATGAAATGTACCTATCCCGGTATCACAACCAAAAATCAAACCGCACAACTATACGAGTTACAGGTCGGGAGCACGGGTTTCGTTACCGGGCACGCATTCCCCACGCACCCGGCAACAAATCACCCCCTGCTCCCCCAGGAGCAGGCCCACTCACTCCTCTTCATCCTCCTTCCTCCTCCCCTTCTTCCGCTCACTGGCCCTTGTCCCGCCGACCATATCGTATTCCGAGGAGTCGTCCCCGAAAATCCCCTTTACCGTTGACCGGGACCGGACAATATAATCACTCACATCCTCGGCCAGGTCCCCTTTCTCGTTCACCAGGCGAGTTTTGTCGGCGTTCACGGCGTCTATCTCACCGACCTTGGCCTCCAGTGCGCTGATTTTTGTTGCCATCACGTCGGCGGAAATAGCATCCGGCAGCCCGTCTCCTATTTTCTCCAACGCCTCTTTGACCTGATGAGCCTCTTTGAGCAATTTGGGCACACTTCCAGTTAACATCATGACCTCCTTTTGTTCTGCGCACTGGCCCGAGGAAACTATCAGGCCGTGCTTTTTTAATCAGTCATCCTGCTTTTTCAAACAGGCCCTCTCCGTGCAAAGAAAGGACCGTTACTTTTTAAAAATCATGAAGCGTGAGAAAAGAAAGGAGAGCTGCGTTCTTTAAAAGTATTGCTCCATTCTTTACTCTGACATCTCCGTAGTAAAAAAGGAGTGGCGCGAGGAAAGAAAGGACGACTACATTCTTAAAATGCACCGCTCCATTCTTTCCTCTGACACCTCTGTAGTAAAAAAGGAGTGG
This sequence comes from Candidatus Electrothrix sp., assembly GCF_052785085.1. Lineage (NCBI taxonomy): Bacteria > Pseudomonadati > Thermodesulfobacteriota > Desulfobulbia > Desulfobulbales > Desulfobulbaceae > Candidatus Electrothrix > Candidatus Electrothrix sp. Next base: position 8,148 of record NZ_JALAAI010000099.1, on the reverse strand, counting down.
TGCGAGGAAAGAAAGGACGACTACATTCTTAAAATGCACCTCTCCATTCTTTCCTCTGACATCTCCGTAGTAAAAAAGGAGTGGCGCGAGGAAAGAAAGGACGACTACATTCTTAAAATGCACCGCTCCATTCTTTCCTCTGACACCTCCATAGTAAAAAAGGAGTGGCGCGAGGAAAGAAAGGACCTCTCCATTCTTTCCACTGACGCTTCCAGAGAAAGATAGGGGCAATGCGAGGAAAGAATGTGGCACCCCTTTTTTTAAAAGAACCTCTCCTTAATTTGTTTGCTCTGCTTTGCAGAAAGAACCTTTTTCTCATACCATAGAAATATCCTTTGCGCAATCGAATAGATATACCCATTTTTTCAGGGCTGCTTTCACCTCTTCAGGACGCACTCCCCCACCAGAAGGGCATTACAGGTCACTGCCCATAACACTCTGACCTGCCCAATCCACACAGCGTAACGCTTCCCCATCTGTTGTACAACTTATCGTCCCTTGCTCCCTGGTCAGAACATAAGGGATGCCCCGCTTTGCCCAGGCCGTAAGATTCACCGAAGCAGGATAATATTTTTTCGCATGTTCCCCATTACCTGCTGAAACAATAATCAAGCCAGGACCAACAGCATCAAGAAAGTCAGCACTGCTGGATGAGCTGCTCCCGTGATGAGGAGCCAGTAATACATCCGCCCTCATATTGATCCTCTTCTCAAGCAATACCCTTTCCTTGTCCCTGCTCATATCTCCAGGAAAGAGAAAGGCCCGTTGTCCGTGCTGGTAGCGAAGAACCAGCGAGCCATCGTTCACATTTCCTTTTCCTCGTTGTCCTTGTTCAGCCGCCCCGCTAAGAATAGTCAGGGATGCATTTTCCTCCTTTATCATCTCGTACCCGTTCCCAGGAACAACAATCTCTATTCCCTGCTGTACAGCCTGTTCAAGAATGTCCTGATATTTCCCTTCCACCCGAGGGTCATTGTTGATAAAAAGCTGTTTCGGACGAAAACGGGCCAGGATGAAATCCATGCCATTAAAATGATCACTATGGGGATGGGTGATCACAGCCTGATCTAAACGCCAAACCCGCTGCTTCCAGAGATACGGTGCTATGATCTGTTCGCCAATATTACGCCTGCTTTGTCGATTGCCGCCCCCGTCTATTAATATCCTGGAACCGTTTGCCGTATGAAGAAACGTGGATGTCCCCTGGCCCACATCCAGATAACACACCCTACTCTGGTTTGATGTTTGAGCAAAGAAAAGTCCCCAGGTAAAATGAAGGCCAAGCAGGCCTGCACCAAGTAACACAGAACCTTGTGCAACCCAACGTAACCTCTCCATCTTCAAGGTTGCCAGCCAGAGCAGCAGCAAGCCCCCGTAACAGACCAATTCAGCTCCTGATGGCGTGATAGTCCAAACCGAGGCCCAGGGCAGGTCATTCCCAAGCCCTACCAACCAATGCCCGGCCTGAATGCCCAGGCTTCCAATCCAAAGAAAAACACTTGCCAGCTCAGGGGCAATATAGAGACAGGGAATGGCAGCCAGTCCCCAGGGAAGTGCCCAAAAACAGAGCACAGGCTCCACCAACAGATTCATCACCGGGCCAATCACAGAAAAACGATGAAAATGGAGGACCAGGAAAGGCAGGGTTCCCAGGGTTGCAACCAGAGAAATCAGCAAGGCAGGTCGAAGAAACCTTTGCCAGAGGTAAACCAGCCTATCCAGTATCCCTGTAGTCCCCTTGTTTTCATCATCGTCCAGGGAAGCGGGAAAGACATGAGGGAAAAAGAGCATCAGGCTTGCCACCGCACCAAAGGAAAGTTGAAACGAGGCCGTAAACAGGGCTAAGGGCTGTTGAACAAGAATGATCAGGGCAGCCGCTGCCAGGAGATGCAACAGAGAATGCTGTCTGCGTAAGACAAAGGCCATATACAGGACAAAGGTCATGATCAAGGCCCGAAACACCGGAGTATTCATGCCGGCAATAAAGCTGTACCCCAATAAGACGGGAAGGGTCATCAGCAGGGTCAGGGTGGGCACATGGGTGCGAAGCAAGAGCTGCTCAGAGCGTTTAAGGATCTGACTGATAAGAGCACCAACCATCAGGGCCAGTAACCCCATATGGAGACCAGAAATCGCCAGGAGGTGCATGGTGCCTGTGGCCTTGAACTGCTCCTGGATTTCCTGGGGCACCCCGGCTCTACTGCCAATAAGAAGGGCCTGATAGGTTCCGGCCAGCGAACAGGGGAGAGTATCCCGGATAAACCGGCTCACCTGTTGTCGGACCTGCTCCGGGAAAAAACCAAGAGATCTCCCCCTTGCCAGCAAACCTTCTGGCAAGGGTTCCCGTAAAACAGTGACTGTGTCTCCAGGCAGCCAGCCAGTGATAAAAATATCTTGAGCAGCAAGATAGCCTTGGTAATCAAAAATACCCGGGGTTTTGAAATTTCCCACAGGCCCTGCCTTAGCCAGAACCATCAGGCGCATACCCGGCTGCAGCTCATCCTTCCTGGCCTGCATGGAAAGACGAACCCGACCATGCACGGGCTGCCAACGTGCCTCTTTCTCGTGGAAAAGGATATCCTCTGCCTCAATCTCAAAGCGGGAAAGGATGTGTTCCTGCCCATCCTGCTGAATAACTCTTTCCTCAATCATTGTTGCCAAGGTACCGACCAGTGTCACCTTTTGCCGCTCCTTGAGCAATGAGGCAATATGGCCCGATGCTTGGGGTTCCTGAAGACGATGGAGCAGGATCAGGTGACCAAGGAGAAAGAAAATTATAAGGAGAAAGGGAAAAGAAAGAGGAGAGGTGCTTTTTCTGGATAAATAGCAAAGAAAGACCATGCCTGTCAGCAGAATAACCACAGCTCGTGCAAGGGCTTCAGGAAAAATAACAAACTGAGAATGGGCGTTAATGATGCCCCCAAGAAAGGACAGGGTGATGAGGATAAAAATATTCTGGTCAGCCCGGCGCAGAAGCAGAGCAAAGAGTGTCTTCAGAGGAGGAGTCTCTGCGCCGCCATTACTTGCCATCATTTGCCACTACCCGGCATGATCAAGTACATCGTTTATAACCTGAACATGGCGCTGAACTCCGCCGCGATGATGTTCCACCAGGGTATGTGCTGCCTGCCCCATAAGGATACGCTTTTCCTTATCCCCCAGAAGCAGAGCAAGGGTTGCAGGAAGCGAATTTCCCCCCACCTTCTTGCCGCCCCTGCAATCCACCAATTCCCGGGCAATTTCGGAAAAATCTTCCATATGGGGGCCAAACAACACCGGTACTCCATGAATGGCCGGTTCAATGGGATTATGCCCCCCTTGCGGAACAAGGCTGCCGCCAACAAAGGCAAGATCTGCCTGGCCGTACCAACCAGCCAGTTCCCCCAGAGTATCCAGAATCAACACCCTGCCCTTAGCCCTGCCCTTAGCCCTGTTCTTAGGCGAGTTCCCCGCAGCACGACTCCGCAGTTCCGGGGCCAGGCCAAAACTGGCTGCCAGCTCAACAAGCTCCTGGCCTCGGTTAATGTCACGCGGGGCCAAAACGAGAAAAAGCTGTTCCTGCTGGGCAAGAAGCTGGGCAAAAGCAGAAAAAAGAATCTTTTCCTCACCAGGATGGGTTGAGCCACAAACCCAGACCAATGCTTCCCTGGCCAAGCCAGGAAGCTCTGTGTGTTGTTCTGTGTATTGTTTGCCAGGCCGCTCCATATCATATTTCAGATTTCCTAAGGTAATGACTCGCTCCCCTGGGACACCAAGCAGGGCCATTTTACGGCAATCCTCTTCTGTCTGCATGGAAAGAAGAGCAAACGAGCAAAACATGGGCCGAAAAAAGAAGGCAAAACGTTGATAGGCAGCAAAAGATCTCTCAGAAATACGACCATTGACCAGCATGGCGGGAATGGCATTCTTCCTTAATAACGAAAGCCAGTTGGGCCAGAAATCCGTTTCCACCTGAATAAAAATATCCGGTTGAAAAGCTGTAATATATCGCTGGACTGCAAAACGGAGATCAAAGGGGCTGGACAGGATCAGTTCCACAGAAGAGCTGAGCAGATGTTCTGCTGTTTTCCTGCCACTGGAAGTCCCAACGGTCAGAATAATCACAGCCTCTGCCCTGTCAGCTCGCAAGCCCTTAATCAATGGCACAGCTGAGGTGACCTCGCCAACAGAAAGGGCGTGGACCCAGATAACAGGCCCCTTTGTGTTGTTTACCTGGATTTGTTTGCTTTTCAGACCCAGTCGTTCCAGAGTACGCCCCTGGTATTTTTTCCGGCTGAGGATAATCAGCAGAAGCAAGGGAAAAAACAATATCCCTATGCTAATGTATATAAAATTATAAATCGCAAGGATCATAGGCAACCTGTGTCTGATATGAAACAGCCCGGCAAGACAGTTTTTTACATCATGTTAATGCCGTCAAAAAAAAGAGTCAACTCCCCAGAGAGTATCACAATTATTACTCCAGATCATACAATGCAAAAAAAGCAACATGTTTCTTCTCTTTTGCAAACAGGACGTTATTAACACCTTGTTATTTTTCATCTCCAATAATAATACTTTCCTGTGGCACAAATCTTCATTGTATGATATTCAAGGTCTACTTTTAGCATGCCTCCTGAAAAACAATATACTTACTTACTCTTCATAAACATTGAATAAAATGCCTGTTTAAAAACCAATGCCGCACACCTATATCCAATCCACAATTATTCGCAGGTTGGCCCCGTTCAAAGTGGATGGGCTTGCAATCTCCTATGCTGAATTTGTGCCCAGGCTGTACAACCTGTGCATGACCCTGGGATTCCGCAAGGATAAAATCATGCCCTCCAGGGCCTTCTGCTCTGACGAAAATCAAGGCTGGCCTATTATCCTGCTGACCAAACATTTTGGCACCTTTCCTTTTAACCACGGCAGGGTGGGCGGTATTGTCGCTACTGACCGCCACGGTCCCCATGCCCATCATGGTGAGGATTCGGTCATTGTCCAGGCAAGCCATGTGGGCTATGACCCTGTGACCGGAACCTATGGCACCTTTATCCGCCCCAGAATGGACGGAACCTGTGTCTCTGCTTCCTGCGGTAAGATAACCCATGTTATCAGCCCCTATCTTGAACAGTATGAGTTTGCCAAAGAACGTATTTTTCTTCACTGCGATGAACAGGGACGCCATCTGATCACAGTCAAGAATTCCTTTATTGACTTTGATTCCCATCCAGTCAAGGACGGTTTGGTTGTTCGCTTAGAACGGATTGTTGCGCCAAATGAGAACGGGAATATTCATCCCATCAGCGCAGTCAGCACCAGCCAGACCTACGAGGTTTCAGAAAGTTTTCGGAAGCGGATTGATGAAACCGGCTATATTTGGCAAAGTGGTGCCGGAGAAAGTATCGGCGATTACCTGACCGAAGACCTGTTTTATTTCCGGGAAGACTTCCATGAAACCGATGAATCTATCCTGCTGGAGCGCAACCTGATTGAGTTCATGCCCATTATTGTGACCTCAAAGAATCCACCATTGCGGGCTGCCAAGATCAATATCCAGCTGGAGTTTGCCCGCACTGTGGAATCCATTCGCCGGGGCACTGAGTACAAGGGGAAAAATCTTCTCTATATTGCTGGCTTGAATATAGACATTTCCGAGTACAAAGACTATCCTGCCACCACTTATTTCGTCCCCTGGGCAGCGCATATCCAACTGAAAGACGGCACCCCGGAGGAATACATTCATCCGGTGGAACAGGAACGCCTTTGTGCCTTGATTGCTGAGCAGAAGAGCGTTAACCCTGATCAGGCTGACCTGAAAGAGCAGATCGGGCAGATGCTGGAAGCACCACGGTTTGACATTAAATCACCCAATACCAATTAATATATAACGCCCTTGCCACCCACCGTTAAAACGGTGGGCTATTATACATGAAATTTACTTGGGTGCCCCAATGGGGCACCCGGCTTTCATATAAAAATAATCAACGGAGAACGTAGATGACCACTCTGTTTGTATCAATGTTCATCCTGCTGGCAGGCGGAACAGCCGCTCTTTTTCTTTCCCGCCAGTTCATTCATATGCAGCGTATTGCTGCAGGAACAACCGCATTAAGCTGTGCAATTGGTTTATGTTATGCCCTGAGCCATCTGTTTGGAGACTCTGCTCCTCCAACAATCAGCTGGACCTGGCTGCATATTTTTAACCTTTCTTTTGTAGCAGACAGCGTATCTCTGTTTTTTTTGATTCCGGTTTTCCTGATTCCACCCCTGGTGCTGATATATAGCCTCCATTATCTCAAGGAAGGCCAAAATAATCTCAGTGCAGCTCTGAATTACTTTTTCACGGCCCTGTTAGTGGCCTCCATGGTCCTGGTAGTAACAGCTGCCAACATGATCACCTTTGCCCTGGCCTGGGAGATCATGTCCCTTGCCTCCTTTTTCCTGGTTGTTTCTGATTATCAGGATGAAGAGAAACGAAAAGCTGGCTACCTGTATCTGATTTTTGTCCAGGGCGGAGCCATGTTTCTTTTTGCAGCCTTTGCCTTGATCTACAAGTACACGGGCAGCTTTGACTTTTCTGCTGTCGCCACCCTGCCCGCCAATGCGAAACTTCCTGTTTTTCTTCTTGCTCTGGTTGCCTTTGGGTCCAAGGCAGGCTTGTTCCCGCTCCATATCTGGATGCCAGGCAGTTATTCTGCGGCTCCTGGTCATCTTCCTGCCCTGATGTCCGGGGTAATGGCCAAGATGGGCATTTATGGTATCCTGCGTATCTATCTCCTGCTGGACGAGCCATCACTCATGTTTGGCAATGTGGTGCTGATCTGCGGTGTGATCACTGGTATTGGCGGGGTTGTCTACGCCTTAGTCCGCCAGAACATCAAACAGCTCCTGGCCTACAGCTCTGTGGAAAATATTGGCATTATCCTTATCGGATTAGGGATTGGCATGATCGGTGTAGGTGAAGGCAACCAGGCAATGGCCTTTTTCGGCTTTGCCGGAGCATTGCTCCATGTCCTGAACCACTCTCTGTTCAAGTCCCTGCTTTTTATGGGAGCAAGTGCAGTTGAACAGCAGACCGGTACGAAGAGTATTGAAAATCTGGGCGGATTACTGAAAAAGATGCCCATCACCGGAAAGTCCTTTCTGGTGGGTTCAGCAGCTATTTCCGGGCTGCCTCCTTTTGCTGGTTTTGTCAGCGAATTTCTTATCTATTACGGAGCATTCCAGGGAACGAACACCCATCGCCTTTCCTTTATTCTGGCTGTTCTGGCTATTATATCCCTGGCAGTCATTGGCGGGTTAGCCACAGCCGTCTTTACCAAGGTCTTTGGCCTTGCCTTTCTTGGAGCAGCCCGGACCAATAAAGTGGACCAAGCCCGGGAAGTACGTCCTTCCATGAAATGGGTCATGATCCTGCTGGCTGGTACCTGTCTTTGTATTGGTCTGATACCAGCTCCTTTTATCCGACTGGCCTTTGCCGGAATCCAGGACATCAGCTTTCTTGCCGGGTACGATTCCCAGTCTTTTCTCGCCATTGTCAACCAGCTCTCCCAGGCCACCATGCTCTTTGCCTGCCTGGTTCTGCTTCTTGTCCTGGTACGCAAGATCCTGTATACGGATAAAAAAATTCATCAAGCAGGCACATGGGGCTGTGGCTTTACCCGGCCCACTGTGCGCATTCAGTACACCGGAGCATCCTATGCCGATGAAATGGTCGGGTTTTTCAACTGGATCGTCCCTGTCACCCGTCTTTACTCTGGTATTACCCGTATCTTTCCGCTCAGAGCGACCTGGCATATGCAATCCAATGATGTGGCTCTGGTTAATTATGAACGGATACTGGTCAGGCCACTGTATAATCTGGTGTATAAATTACGCTGGATTCAACACGGCAATATTCAACTCTATATCGCCTATATTATTGCGGCGATTATTGTCCTGCTGGTCTTTTTTCTCTGATACAAAGATTCCGTAGGGGCACGGCGCGCCGTGCCCCTACCTCCCACATAAACAACGCAGACTTCATGTCCGCGCAGGTAACCGTTCAGACCCCTCTCATTTTTTTTACGCAGCAAGAGGCAGAGGAGGCACATCCAGCCCCTGGCGCCGAGCCGTGATAACCTCAGCGAGATATTTCCACGGACAGGCGTTGCGCTTCCTACA
>NZ_JALAAI010000098.1:0-14774 GCF_052785085.1 Candidatus Electrothrix sp. | reverse complement strand
GATTGACAGAAGCGGGCTTTTAGCTTGTTAATTTGGTGACCGATTTTTTTGATTGGTTTTGAAAATGTCATATGTCTCTCTGTAGCTTATTGATGTGAAAATTTCATTATTACAAGAAATCAATAGCCGTGTCAATATGTTATGACATCTGTGGCTAAATTAATTTTCTGAATTCTCAATAAATACAACTCGTTCATAAAGGCCAAGCCTTAAAGTCGTGCCATTACTCTTGAGACGATTTCCAAACCATCTTTCTCGACCAGCTTCTCATTGCTGATATTAATGGTTATGGAGTGCATATTGTTCGCTCGTATTACCAAGGGTTGATATTAGATTTCAATATGTTTTGGAAATTCCAGGACAAGCTCTGAATGCGCTCTTTCTTCATCAGCATTGAAGAATTGCATTTCACCGTTCTGATTGCATAGCCAAACTTCCTCTGCGCCGCCTGTAAAATACAACCTTCTCTTTTCCCGCATTTCTTCCTCAGTATTGGTTGAGGACAGCACTTCCACGCAGATTTCCGGGGCAACAGAGCTTTCCGTCTGATGTTTGATCTGCTGCCACAGCCCATCCGAACACCAAACCACATCAGCAACCTTGGTGCCTTTTTCTGTGGCAATGGCAAACTCGGGAAAAGCTTCTCCGTGTTGCAGAAGCTGAATCAGTAACTTGATGATCTTCCCTTGCAAGGCGGAATGATAGAGGCGAACCGGAGTCATCAAAATTTGTCCTCTTTCATTGAGTTCAATCTTATAGGGCAAATCACGCAAGTGCGGATCAGCGCATACCTCCTGCCAGTTCATGATTCTTTGCTCCTGATGGGAATTTTACCCCGTGTGTTCAGCTGGAATTTAAAGGGGTGTCCTAGCTCCCAAGCTCCAGCTTGTGAGCACTTATTCCTGAAGCTCTGCTTCTTATATAAAGCGAAACTTCACAGTGTTTGCGCCCAAGCAGAACTTGGGCACTAGAAATCTACTGATTCAATTCAGGACAGGAACTCTGTCGATGAGCTTTGTTCATGAGCTTGGGTCTCAGCCTAGTCAGTCTGTCGCCTACCTTTTGCTGATGGGACTTATACTCTTCGCAAATGGCATCAAGATCATAACCGAATTTCTTGGAATGCTCGTTTCGATATTGTCGTATTTCGTCTATAATCGGATCTTTCATAATTCATCACCTAACAGTTCTTGAGGAGAGCATATTTCAGGGCAATTTGTCCTGCTTGGGAGCACGTATTTCTGAAGCTTTGCTTCTTGTTTGAAGCGGAGCTTCACGGTGTCTGCGCCCAAGCAGAGCTTGGGAACCAGCTGTAAAAATCTCCTTGGATTGTTCGCTGTCGAAGACCTGCTTGAAGGTAAAGTCAGTTTTAACATCAAGGAAGTCCATGAGATCTGGAGTATCACTCACCAATCTACTGGTTTTATAGATTCAAATTTATTACTGACCCATAATCTTGCTTTATCAGGTAATTGCCCTCCAATGCCATTCTCTTCAGAGACCTGTTCCCATACAACCACATGATATGCCGCTGGTTTGTCCTGGAGTTGTTTTTTTATATCTGACAAGTATAATTTTGCTAATTGCATGATTTGGTTATCATACTTAGAGGTAAGTCCGCATGAGGGCTTTGCTTTTGGAGTTCCGTTTGCAATTATTCGCTCTATTAACTCAGTTTTCGAGCCAGACTTTTTTATACTATGTTTACCGCAGATTTCTCGTAATTCCTTAACGGTGAGGGATTCAAAATATAGACTTTGGGTTTCATTAGTTTCGGGAAGTTGTTTTAACAACCCAATCTTAACCAACTGATGATGGATAGATTTAGTCATTGGCCATTGTAGAGCTGCTTGTTCTTCTTTCATCCATCGAACTTCCTCGTGAAATGGTAGCCATCCTGCTGGAGGTTTCTTAACACCAATTTTCTTTAAAGTTGATGGTTTAAGCATTATATCAAACTCTTCAACTTCTATATCAAGAGCGTTAGGATCAAGGTCATTGTCAAAATCTTCTTGGCAGTATGATTTCTTGTCGTAAGCCATCTCTAAAAAATCATTTCTATAGTCCGTGAGATCTGTTATTCGGACTAAAGTTTCTTCAGTATATGGAAAGACAGGAAATTGAAATCCACTTGATGCGACTACTGGTTTCCTTGTTTTTAATGGCTTGTTCTTTACTTCATTTTTTCTTTCAATGGCTTCCGAAATAAGAACGGACATCATTCTTAATGAAGGTTCATTCGGGATGATTATTCCTAAATCATTGGCAAAGTCAATTTGTTTTTGAGTCGCTGGTTCTTGTGGCAATTCTATTATTTCTTCGGGAGTTGTTCCGTCTGCTAATGCTTTCTGGATAGCTTCCTCTTTACTAAAAACTGAATAAATTTTTTTTCTTTTTCTGCCTGTCTTCGTCCCAACACCTTGTATCTCAAAGTCTATTAATATCTTCATAACGTTGTATGCTAGTTAGAGATAAACCCCAAAAATTGAAGAGAACTTAGCTCTCCCCAAACATTTCCTCTGAAAAATCAGACTATGATCTTATCGTCCCGCAAGAGGCTCACGATATAGCCCGGAGATTTATCCCCGGCCGGAAATCATCACGTCTCCCCTTCCTTCCTCTTCGCCTTCTTCCGCTCACTCGACCGCGTCCCGCCGATCATCTCGTACTCTGAGAAATCCGGGCCGATAATCCGAATCTCTTGCGTACTTCCTTCACATCAATCGTCCGCCCGGCATCGCTGTCTTGAATACCTGCTTCAATGGCCTGACGAACATAAATCTGCTCCATAAGGTCATCCCATGTGGCATCATCAGGCAAACTGTTCAGTATCCTGCCCGCCTCTTGTTTTATGCTCTCAACCTGCATATTCTCAGCCTCATTGACTCACCCTGATGCAGGACGAATATCCCGGATATATTCAACCACCCAATGGGAGATCAACCGTTTGGTATCAATATGGCGGTGTTTCGCTTCCTGTTTAATCACAGCGATCTGTTTCGGCGAGAGACCGAGCAGGCGGTAGAGCTTTTTCGCCTCAAGCTGCGCCTGCAAAGCGGGAGAAAGCTGCATATCAACATCTTCCATGCTGTCCCAATAATCAGCCGACGATTGACTGTCCCAGAATTTTTGAACCGCTTCAATTGAAGCAAATTCATCCGGGAGCTTTTTCTTATGCTTTGCCATAGTATTTCCTCTCTTTTCTGTCCATATCACGGGCACTGATAATCAGGGCCTCACGAGTACGCTTATAAATGAACACCACAAAAACGTACCGTCCGCCATCTGTCCGACCATATGCGTAATAGAGATCTTCTCCCCGGACACCTGGCTCCCAAGCTCCAGCTTGGGCACTAGAAAAAATCGGATCATCAATCATCTGTTACTCCTCCCAGCTCTTCCTCTTTGCCTTCCCCCGCTCCCTTGTCCGCAGCAGGCGATACATTCTGCCAAGACAATCTACTTTTAACGACAGCACAGCTCCTCGTTAAACAGGACGCCCCTCTCTTGAAAAGAAGAACGCCTTCTTTTGTCGCATGAACAGCCGCTGCTGAAGCAACAGGCTCTCGTCGCACGTCCATCAGGGGCGATAATCCTACATCTCCACCCGCTTCAACCCTGCTGCTCTTTTCAGACAATACGCTATCAGTCTTTGTCCTTCTTCGAAATCTGCAGGGTGTCATCCTGGTCAGGGAGTTGAGAAAAGACACGATCAGCCAGTCCGGGCCTGCCGGATGCCACCAAAGGGATCTTGCTGTCGCGTATGCCATGCTCCCTGTTGTATGCCCGTATATTCCGCTGCGCAGAATACACTTTTTCCCAGGCAGCCTGCAATTTCTCCCTGACCTGCCTCTGCGCTTCGCAGATAGCCGCTTCCTCCTCTCTTGACTTGATCAAACTATCAAGCGAGTTCTGTAATTCTGATATAGGGAGCTGCAGGTTGGCAAACTTTGGATTTTCAGTTATTGTCTTAATAATTTTCCTGGCTACCTCAATAAGCTCTTCTTCGTCAATGGGGAGTTCGTCTTCCAGTTCCATTGTGACCTCTTTTTGTTCTGTTGTTCATTCCAGACAATACGCTGAAGATTATTTCCATACTGAGCCGCATGTTCTTCTGCGAACGTCCTTCCAGCCGTGACGGCTATAAAGCGACAGGTGTATGTTGCATTGCGTGTTCTGGATTCTTTCCTGCAAGTCCTCGCAACTCAATTGCAAGGACATCTTTTTTCGTTGCGGCCTCCCGCAGGCTTTCTGCGTGCATCCGCAAGAAGATTGCAAGCCCCCGCAAGCTTGTTGCGAGCTTCCGCAATTGAATTGCAAGCCGTCGCAATAGAGTTGCAGGCTCCCGCAACCGAGTTGCCAGTCCTGGCAGGATAATTGCGTGCTACCGCTTTCTTTATGCGCCTTAGCACTACGCCCTATCTTGCGCCCGCATTCACTGCGAAACTACCGGAGCAGGTGCCTCCTTCTGCCCTGCCGTCACAGCAACACCCAGATCATTAGCCGCCTTAGCAGTCAGCAAGGAAATAAGATCGGTAGCGTTGGGCTGGCCGCCGTCGATAAGACAGAAAATCACGTCGGGAATACAGTACCATCTCTGTAAAAATTTGTCTCGCCTGTTAAAGCTCTTTACTGGTGATGAATTTGAAAAATCCGTTGAAACGCGGAGAGAATGAAGGGGAAAACGACAGAGGGAAAAAAAACTGCGGATAAAAAAAAAGCCGGGCAACCCTGCAACACACAAAGGGACTCGCTGCCGCTGCTTCCTCCCGGACCTGACGGAGTTCACGATTCTTTGTTGCGCAGGACCCGGCTATCAAAACATGGGTCGAATATGTAATTGGCGGAGAGGGTGAGATTCGAACTCACGGTACTTGCGTACACACGCGTTCCAGGCGTGCACCTTAAGCCACTCGGTCACCTCTCCAGTACCATGAAAAAGCAATCTGTCGCAATCGGGAAAAAGAAGTTTTGAACTCCGACCGTCGTTTGTATTGCTCTGGGCACATTTATATAAACTGCATGCGTCTTTTTGACAAGAAAAAAACACCTTGTTTATCATTTTTTTCTCTTCTGTCTGAAGAAATCCTTAAGCAGTCTTGCACATTCTTCAGCACGAACCCCACCATGTACAGTAAAATTATGGTTCAACCTGCCGTCACAGCCTATACTATATTGCGATTGCAGGCCCCCGCCTTTAGGATCTAAGGCTCCAAAAACAATACGCTCCACCCGAGCCTGAATCATAGCTGCTGCACACATGGGGCATGGCTCCAAGGTGATATACATGGTGGTTTCAGGAAGGCGATAATTTTCCAGCCGTTCTGCTGCTGCCCGCAGGGTATGCATCTCAGCATGACCAGTGGGGTCATTGGCCTGAATACAGTTATTGCCTGCCCCAGCAAGAATATCACCATTTCGATCCACGAGAAGAGCCCCAACAGGGACTTCCTCCATTGCAGCTGCCTGAACAGCGTAGACAATGGCTTGCTCCATGAAATACAAATCCCGCACTTCATCCCATGTTTGCTGTTCACTTCCTGTTTCCATCGCCCGCTCAATCTCCCATTATCCCTTTATATCGTTCCCCAATATCCCGTTAATCCTTCGTGACCAAGAGAATAGTAAAAGAACCGTAAAGAATCAAGCCCTGCTGCGCCTCGAACTTGACAGTCCATCTGCTTATCACTATATTGCTATATAGGAATATATAAACACCAAAAGGCAATCACCCCAAGGTACAATGAAACAGCTCATCCAAGCTATGAAGGCCCTTTCTGATCCTAACCGGCTCGCGGTTCTCAAGATACTGGAACAAGGCGAACTCTGCGTGTGTGAGATCCAATATCTTTTAGAGTTGGCCCAACCTACCGTATCAAAGCATATGAAAATGCTTGAAGAGGCCGGGTTAGTCAATCGGCGACGGCAGGGAACCTGGATCCTGTACAGCCTGGCTAATGGCAAAGAGTCTGTTTATGCGGAGGCAATGCTTGCACACCTGAAGGGCTGGCTACAAGACGACCCTCTTGTCCAACAAATGGAAAAAGAACTCCCTAACGCATCGGCCTTGCGTTCCAACAAGAACAATTAACCAACGAAAAAAAATGGAGCCTTTACAAACCGCGGGCTGCGGCTGAGAAAAAAAGACAACCGGTCAGGTGACCGGCACAAAAAAAATAACTCGTACGCAAACATGGCTGTTCGGAACTTTGGGCCTTGGCCTTTGGTACCTGATCTACAGCCAATTACTCCCCTTTTCCCATTTCTTCACCTATTCTCTGCTTGGCATCAACAAAGGAAGTCATCTCGGAGAAGCTATCCAGTTTTTTATCTATGATACCCCCAAGGTCATGCTGCTTTTGACCCTGGTGGTCTTTATTATCGGCGTTCTCCGCTCTTTTTTCACCCCGGAACGAACTCGCAAATACCTTGCAGGTCGACGAGAGATTGTCGGCAATCTACTGGCCGCCCTGTTGGGCATCATCACTCCTTTCTGTTCCTGCTCTGCTGTGCCGCTTTTTCTCGGTTTTGTCCAGGCAGGAGTGCCCCTTGGTGTGACTTTTTCCTTTCTCATTGCGGCCCCTATGGTCAACGAGGTGGCTCTGATTCTCCTCTATGGCTTACTTGGCTGGAAAGTTGCCTCACTCTATCTTATTTCAGGCCTGCTCATTGCCATTATTGCGGGCTGGCTTATCGGTCGCCTGAAACTGGAGCACTGGGTGGAAGACTGGGTTCAGGAAATGCGGACTGGGCAACCACTGGTCCTGAACAAGAAGCTCACCTGGGCTGATCGGGTAGATATGGGCTGGCTGGCAGTGAAAGAAATTATCGGGAAAGTGTGGCTCTATGTCATTATTGGCATCGGGGTGGGCGCTGGTATTCACGGCTATGTCCCGGAAAATGTCATGGCTACTGTGATGGGCGGTGACCAGTGGTGGTCGGTGCCAGCAGCTGTCTTAATCGGCATTCCCATGTACTCCAATGCGGCCGGAATCGTGCCTATACTGGAGGCCCTGCTCGGCAAGGGAGCAGCCTTAGGAACAGCTCTGGCCTTTATGATGAGCGTCATCGCCCTGTCCCTGCCAGAAATGGTTATCCTGCGCAAGGTGCTTAAACCGAAACTGATTGCTGTCTTTGTCGGCGTAGTGGGATCAGGAATCCTTTTTACCGGGTATCTCTTTAATCAGTACATAATGTGATTACGATACAATATCTTCAATCTGTTGAATAAAATTCTGCAGGCTATGCAGGCAATTTCGATCTGACCTTATCCTGCTGCGCAACTCATCAATATAATAGGATTCCGTAACACCTTGCGGATTCCTTTTGCTGTAGCGAATGTTCTTCTCCCGAAGCATGTTTTTCAGATACTGGAAGTGATAATCACCAATTGATCCACTATACCCTTCTGGTTGCCGCATTTTTTCAGGATCATCCTGAGCCGTATTATAGTGACCGGTAAAAGCGGAAACTTCAGCAGAAGAAGGATTTCGTGCGTAAATGCGCCGGTTACCGAGAAACCATGTCTCCATACAGACAACTTGCGGCAAGATAACAACTTCGCAGTCATTGAAGACAACATTATGATCAGTGATAAATTCTTCGACTTCTTTCACTTTCTCCATTGCCAAAACATCATCAGTATCAATCACCAGAACAAAATAGTCAAATTTTCCCGAAGCATTCACATCAGCAGCAGAATCAACAAGATGATTATCAAGGATACTTGGAAAGCCGCCGCCGCTGATCAAATAGTAGTTATCCGCGAGAACATCGGAGGGGAAATCAACCCGTTTAAGCTGAGGAGCGAGGTATGCCAGCCATTTCGGATACACCTTCCGCTCCGTCTTTCCTTCCACTAAAAAATAGACATTCACGACTCCACTCCTTCGGAGTAGATATCAAGATTGATGAGTTGAGTAAAGGCTTGATGCTTTGATTTATCGAAATGAAACTCGGCAGCATCGCGGGCGGTCACTACACTGCCTTTTCTGGTAACGATCTTCCAGTTTGTATGATTGATGTTGTTGATTATATACGGATGATGACTTGTAATAATAAACTGAAGCCCTCTTTCAGAGGAAAGAATACTACTGGTCAGTTCGTCAATGCAGTTTATGCCAAGACTGTTTTCAAATTCATCTATTAAGATCAGGCTGGAATCCGCGCATAAATGAAGCTGCGCTATATGAACCAGCGTCTTGAGCATACCTGATGATATGTTAGAAATCCAATCAGCTACGCCCATTTCTTTAATTTGAATCTCAAGAGTAAAATGTTTTACAGCAGTTTCTATTGAAAACGGCACAGGTTCAATTCGCACTTCTTCAACAGAAGGAAAAATATCAATAAAACTGTTTACGATGCTGTCAAACAGTTGTCTTTCTTTCTTGCAGGCAAAATACAATTTTTCATCAAGAGGTATTGGGAGATTGCGAACTTCTCCTATGTCTGAATATTTATTTATATCTTTGTCAAAAGACGAAGAGAAAGATGCCTTTATATCCATAACAGGAAATATAATTTTTTCAAATTCCTTTGCTGCTTCCTTTATTTGCTCTTCTTCCCTGAGTAGATACAATATGCTTTGATCACTAGAAAGTTTCACTGTTTTTTTGTTATTAAACAATATCTCCTTATGATCTCTCGTTACGATCAGCTTATTTTCCCTCTTAACCGATTCAGTTATGATAGATATACCACTTGTATGATTTTCATCATTTTTAAACGAAACGTCAGTATCTTCAAACTCCCCCTCCCATATATACAGAGTTCCGCCTGATGATAAAAATTCAATATACCACTTAACACCTTTTAACGATTCCCCTTTTACTATCCTTTTTAAATCAAGAATTGAGTTCAATATACGCGTCTTGCCCACTCCAGATGCCCCGACAAGCAACGTGAGCTGATTAAGGGACAGGGGTTGAAGCTCCCAGCCCGTTGTCCTATCAGCAAAAGAAAAAGTTTGTATCCGCATTATATCGCCTCATTCTGGAAGTATATACGCATCCACGTCATTCGCTACAATCACGCCGTAGTTGATCACGCCCAGCTTCCTTACTTAACCCAAACCAGTACGTGATGTAATCTCTTCTATCTGTTGAATAAAATTCTTTTCATTCACAAAGCTCACATCATACATGCTCGTCAACCCTTGGCTCTGTTTGTCACTCAACCCCACAGCACAAATCAGAAACTGGCCGTCATCAAGCTTCAGGCGTTTCTTCAAGACGGAGTATTTCTCAATATCCTTGCGAAATTCTCCGGTCTTGCACTCAATGCACAGCGGTATGGTACCGTTGATAAGAAAAAATACATCAAGTTCATGCTGGTCTTCGTTCTGAAAAATCACAAAGAGATTACGAAGACAGGCAACAGGAATGTCCTTTTCACGGAAAAAATCCAACAGCTTCATAAAGACAAACCACTCCATCCATTCTCCGTTAAAGAAGTTCACTATTTTGGGCGCAGTTTGCAGGGTCAGCCGAACGATCTTTTCCTGCTTTTGATAAAAGTATTTGGCAACAAACGAGTAGTCATACAAATCCTTGCAGAATTGAGTTATGACCTTAATATCTTTTTGGCTTTTTTTATTGAGTGTGAGTTTAACCGTTGTATACCCTTTCCGCTGGATGTATTTAATTTTATCACTTACAAGCCTGAGCGTGTCATAATGATCTCCCAGCTGCACTGCAACCTCATCAAAAAAACCGGTGGTATCAAGAGCCTGTTGATCAACATCAACCTGAACATGACGCTCTTGAAAAAACTTCACTATCGGTTCATATTGCTGTTTGCTTTTAAGCTCAGCAGTATTGTAAATATCAACCTCAGATAAAGATTGAAGCGACTCATTTTCTTCTGGGGTTGATGCATCCTGAGATGCTTGTGGATCAACCTGACTGCGTAATTGCTGCAACTCTTTTTTCTGAGCCACAAACTGTTCAATAACCTTTGTAACAAAGGCAACGGTATCATAAATGGGACTCGGTGTTTTGCAGTGAGGACATTTTACAGATTTCCCCTGATAATCATTAGAAACTTCCCGAAGATGTCCACATTTGCTACACCGAAAGAGTGCCATTTTTTTCTCCTGCTACCTTATCGAATCATTTTCCATCCACTCCCCATGGGGAAGGACAACAAAACATAAAAGTTTATCCACGTTATTCCTCTGCCATTTTCCTGCCCATGGCCTCCCGCTCCTGGGTCGCTTGCAGGAGGCGAAAAATCTCACGGCTATGCTGTTTATTCCGGCTCATGGCAAAGAGGAAGGCTAAACGATGCAGTTCATGTTGATCCACAGAAGGCAGTTCAGCAGCAATATCCTTCACCACCTTGGACGACCAATCCTCGGTTAAATCCATATACTCTGCCTTGGCTGCACGCCGGGCCGCAATAGCCTCCTCAATGAGAATATCACGGAGGTATTCCACTTCATGAAATCGTTTTTTCTTCTGAAGTGCTGTCCCTTTACGCTTTTCCAAAAAGGCATAGAGTTTCTCATTCGGATCATCACGCAGGAGCTTGGTAATATACTTGATCTGTCGTTTTCTTGACCCGCCCTTGAGGCCAGCAACTTCTTGAAAAAGCCCCTGCACTTCTTCATCCACAGGCAGTTCATTCAACAGGCCAGCAGGGAGCACAGCCAGTTCTTCCACTAATTTTTCCACCTGCTTTATTCGACGCTTCTGCTCAGACCTGCTCACCTTCATCTACTTTCCCTTCCCCTTGCTCAAGGCGATCACCTTGTCCCAAATTTTGTTTGCGGTTTCTTCTTTGGAAAGCAATGCCAATTGTTCAGCACCCTCTTGAGTAATCAAGGTTACCTGATTGGTATCCACATCAAAACCGGTTTGTTGACCAAGAATATCATTAACCACGATCAGATCAACCTGCTTGGCTTCGAGTTTGCGCCGTCCTTCTGCCTCATGATTATTGCTCTCCGCAGCAAAGCCAACCAGTACCTGATCCTGTCGCCGCTCTTTTCCCAAGCTTGCCAAAATATCCTGATTAGGCACCAGATCAAGCCGGAGATCCGCACCTTTCTTTTTGATTTTGAACGAAGCAACCTCCTTGGCTCGAAAATCAGCCACAGCTGCGGCCTTGATAATGATCTGCGCACCAGGAGCATGTTCTTGCACAGCCTCAGCCATTTCTGCGGCTGTCTGTACCGGGACCATAGTCACTCCAGGAGGGGCCGGAAGACTGGTCGGGCCGGAGATCAACACCACCTCTGCTCCCCGTCGCTGAGCCGTTCGGGCCAAGGCATACCCCATTTTCCCGCTGGATCGATTACTCAAATAACGAGCCGGATCTAATGGTTCACGAGTCGGGCCAGCGGTAATCAAGATATGTTGTCCAGCCAGATCCTGGTCCGCAAAAAGTCCGAGCAAGGTTTCCCGGACAGTCTCCCATTCTGCCAAACGCCCAGAGCCGACTTCCCCACAGGCCAAGGGGCCGTTTTCCGGTTCCACAATGCGATACCCCAGCTCCTTCAAGGTGGCAAGATTGCGCTGGGTGGCAGGATGAGCAAGCATTTTGCTGTTCATAGCAGGACAGACAACCACCGGGGCTGCTGAGGCAAGGACCGCTGCGGTCAGAAGATTATCAGCCATGCCCTGGGCTAATTGGGCAATGGTTTGGGCTGTTGCCGGAGCGATCAGCACCACTTCAGCATCACCTGATAAGCTGATATGGGCCATCATCTCCTCAGCATCTGTACTGAACATATCTGTAGAGACCTGATGACCGGACAAGGCACCAAAGGTCAGGGGCGTGACAAAGCGGGTTGCAGCCTCTGTCATCATCACCGTCACCTGGGCCTCTTCTTTGGCAAGAGCACTCACCCAGCCAGCAGCCTTAAAGACGGCAATAGAACCAGTTACACCCAAAAGAACCTTTCGTCCCTGCACAACAGTATGCCTCTTTCAATGCTCGTAAAATTTTTTTACATAAACGCCCCCGCCCCAAGGGGCGGGGTATTGGATAAAGAAGCTTCGCCATCAAACAATCAAGAAGGCTTCTTCATGATGGGAAATCAGAGGGGCAACGAAGTACTCTGCTCATGTATTTGGGCAGCTTATTTCGCCGGTTTATTTCGTCGATTTATTTTGTTGGAATGGCTTCTCCAAAGGGATTCAGGCCAATGGCTGCGGTTTTATCAATGGTCACATAGAGAGTAAGACTGGTTTTGCGGAAATCACGTTCCGATATGGTCATCATGCAGGTTTTATGGGGCTTAACAAAGGCAAGCATGATATCCCCGGAAGCAGCCTCGCCAACCAATTTCCAATTGCTATCCTCCATAGCCCGGGACATATAATCTTTCAAAGAAGCGGTTTCCACTGAACCTGAATAATGCCAGATGCCGCCATGAAAAGATTCTGTTTTAATAGCCATGGATTTTGATCGATCCCATTCCATTTCAACCGGAACAACAATATCCTGAATATCATCGGCAAAGCTGCCCACAGCAGGGAGCATACCACTCCCACTTCCCATCGGATCAGACGGATACATATTCATCATACTGATGCAGCCGGACAGAAACAGGGTACTGGCGACCAGAGAGAAGAGTAGGATTCTACTGATTAACGGACATTTTTTCATGGGGTGATTCCTCCAAGTTCGTGTAAGATAACGTCTTCCAGCGCTAATCGTCGGGATTGCTGGGTTCTATGTAATGGATACCCTAAAGCCACAACAGCCATAAGGTCGTATTGTTCACTGAGTTGCAGCACTTCATTGACTTGTTGCTTATTTTTCAGGATCTGCCCGAGCCAAACCGCACCGAGTCCCAGCTCGTGCGCAGCAAGCAGCATGTTTTGGATACATGCCCCGGCAGCTTGATGATCCTTGACGGAATCATACATCTTTTCTTTATCAAGGTAAACAGCAATAAGCGCAGGAGCCGCTTCAACAATATGGGCATAATGGGTCAGACTGGCAAGGCGGGCGGAAATATCTTTATCACGGATTGTGACAAACCGCCAGGGCTGGTTATTCAAGCCGGATGGTGCCCAAATGCCAGCGGTTATAATTTGGTGGAGCAACTCCGGCTCCACAGGTTCCTCTGTAAATTCACGAATACTGCGTCGTTCTTTAATCGCCTGTTGAATATGCTGTTCCATATTTTTTCATTTCTCCTTATCTGTAGTGTCCTGATTAAATCGCTATATTTTTTCAGCTGTAATACTAAATATTTCACAAGGAGATGTAAAGAGGATGAGGATATTTTTGAAAAACAGAAAAAAGTTCGCCGCTTTTCCGCCTCTATGCTATGATTACAGACCATTATCTCTTTTTTCTTCAGATTCTGGAGATACCTATGCTGTTTTGTTCGATATTCTGCTGTCTCTTTTCCACCTGATCTCGGGCAAACAAAAAAAAATATCTCCCCTTTTACTTTTCAAACTCAACTAAGGAGAAATTATGAATTGTCCTGCATGCAACAACACACTCACAGAAGTATCCATCGAAAATATCCAATTAGATATATGCAAAGGCGGGTGCGGCGGAATCTGGTTTGACCGCTTTGAGCTGCAACAGCTGGATGAGCCGCATGAGTTTACAGATGAGCACCTTGTTGACGTATTGGCCAAAGAGTCACGGACAAGAACAGACCCTTCACAGCGACTCCAGTGTCCGAAATGTGAGGATGTTGTTATGATGCGTCATTTTCATAGTGTCAAAAAGGAGGTTGAGGTGGATCAGTGCCCGAAATGCAACGGCTACTGGCTGGATGACGGAGAACTATTCAAGATTCGCCAACAGTTCAAAACAGAAGAGGAAAAGAATCAAGCCGCTCAAAACCATTTCTCCAAGCTTTTTGACAACGAGCTGACAGCAATGAAAAAAGAAAGTGATGAGAAGGCTGAACAGTCTCAGCGTATTGCCCGAATGTTTCGTCTTATCACGCCGAGCTATTATTATTCAAAGCTCAAAAACTAACCAGAAACAAAGCGAAATATCCCGACCGCCAATGCGCACCCGACAGATTACCAATAGCCCCGCCCTTCGGGCGGGATGTTAACGCTCATGACTCCACCAAGGGGAATAAAAAAAACCGGGTTACGCGATGAGCACGTACCCGGTAGAGTGAAATATACAAAAGAAAGATTAGCAAAAAAGCTTAAGGAGCGACAGTAAACCTTTTTTGCTTGTCGCGCAAGATGAAATTCATTAATCCTCTTGTATTATTGTGTATATTCTTCAGTTCTATAGAGTTTGAAAAACGTTCTTTACCGTATTCAAGCACTAGAGTAACAATAGCCTCATCTAAAAAAGACAGTGAAATATCACTCTTGTTTTCCATATCTATGGTTACCGTTGAGTATTCCTCAAGTAACGCCTTTATTTTATG
Organism: Candidatus Electrothrix sp.; assembly: GCF_052785085.1. Classification (NCBI taxonomy): domain Bacteria; kingdom Pseudomonadati; phylum Thermodesulfobacteriota; class Desulfobulbia; order Desulfobulbales; family Desulfobulbaceae; genus Candidatus Electrothrix; species Candidatus Electrothrix sp. The sequence goes on along the minus strand of NZ_JALAAI010000098.1, from coordinate 406 downwards.
ACGTATTTTCAAGCCGATATCTCGACCTACTAAAGTATCCTCGGACAGCTCGGTTAACTTAAAAGAAATTTTCATCATCACCTCCGTCTATCTCATTGCCGATCTTTTGAAAAAAATTCTCCGAATCTAACGTTGTTCTCTTATTGATTACCAATCTAACAACAGTTCCTAACCAAGAATAAGGGAGGATTTCATCATATTCTGTCCCATTCTTATTTATATAACACTTATCGCCGGAAAACAAAAATAAAATCCCTTGATTCTCTTCTATAAATCTTTGGCTCTTCGCAGATTAGTGGGAAACGCCATATTCTGCATAATTAGAATAGACATTCTGGGGAGATAATATTATAATTTGTGAAAAAAATCAAAGAGGTTTTTCCATGAAACTACTTTCTCTTGCTTA
>NZ_JALAAI010000097.1:0-14937 GCF_052785085.1 Candidatus Electrothrix sp. | reverse complement strand
GTTTGATTTTTTCATCTCACCAAACAAATAGACAATCGTCAAGTCGAAAATAGCTGGAAAAAAAAATTTCGGTAATTAAGTTATCCCGCTTGAATGTTTAGGTGTTTTTTTACGAGCTGAATTGCTGCTGTTGCAACGATCAGGGCGAAATATGGGGTGTCCGGCTGCAATTCTGTAACAGTCAGTGTCTCTTTGCCGGTAACGCTTCCCTTTGCTGTAGCAGCGGAAGGCTCGAATCCTTCATCAGTGGAAACATGCAGGGTATAGTGCATGAGAGAAACCGGTGTTTCCGAATCTGCGGATGGAAGCCAATCAGCTGTCAGGCTGTCTGAATTACCGGAGGTTACGGAAATCAGTTTGACAGGCTCATTCAACTCGGAGTAGGGAATACTCTTATCCCGGTTCAACAACAGAGAAATGATAGGCGCAATAACAGGATTGCCCAAATCAGCGGCCAAGGCCCCGACGGAAATCGCTCCTGAAAGCGCAAGTGCTGTGCAAAACAAAACTTTTCTTTTTTTCATATCGTTTCCTCTGTATTCTGCATTTTTTCATTCCCAAATCCGAGAAAAATCAAAATCAACAACACACCCTTTCAGGGTAAAGGTTACAGTTTCATCGGTTGCATCCAGCAATTTTACATAACGACCGTCCCGGAGGACATAGACCTTGGCTGTCCCGGTTTTCGGATCAACAATACAATAATAATCAACCCCTTCTTCTTCATACAGATTGAACTTGGTGATGCGATCCTTACTGGAGGTAGATGGTGATAAGATCTCGAAAATTAAGGAAGGAGCTTTGATGAGAAAGGATCCCTGGGGCTGATAACAGAGCACCATGTTATCCGGCTGGACAACCGTATCATCGGAAATCTTCCAGTCAACCGGCAACACAGCTTGGCAGGATGCGCAATCATCCAGGGCCTCATCCAGCAGGCGGGCAATTTTCTGGCTGATCCGTTGATGGGTATAACTGGGAGAAGGGGACATGGCATAAGGAATGCCCTGAATCAGCTCCCATCGTCCTTCCCAATTGGTGTAATCTTCATAGGTGTACTGCGGTAGTTCGCGCTCTGTCAGCTGCATGATGTTTCAACTCAGGCTATGATTCGATTGCTTACATGATTACCATAATGTTGTACAGCAACTATACTTACCTGCCTGAAAAATATTGTCAATCAAAGTTTCCGGTATTTCACTGTTGCTCAAACCCCATAGGCGGTTCCTGAGCAGTATAACTTTCAAAAGTGGTGATGTGGCCCAGAAAGGTTAATTTCACGGTGCCGATAGGACCATTACGCTGTTTACCGACAATCAGTTCGGCAATGCCCCGATTAGGATTATCTTCGGCCTTATTATAGACCTCATCCCGATAAATAAACATAATAACATCTGCGTCTTGTTCAATTGCGCCCGATTCGCGAAGATCAGAAAGCTGAGGTCGCTTATCCGTTCGGCTTTCCAGGCTTCGGTTGAGCTGGGACAGGGCGATAACCGGAACATCCAGTTCCTTAGCCATGGCCTTGAGAGAACGGGAAATGTCACTGATTTCCTGGGTACGGTTTTCAATCCTGGCATTACCTTGCATGAGCTGGAGATAATCCACCACCACCAGCCCCAGATCATGCTCAGATTTCAAACGCCTGGCCTTGGCCCGCATCTCCAGGACGGTCATTCCAGCAGTATCATCAATAAAAATCGGTGAATCAGCCAACATACCTGTGGCCCTGGTTAATTTGGGCCAATCATTTTCCTGCAAATGGCCGGTACGGATTCGCTGCGCATCAATCCGACCCACAGAACAGAGCATACGCAGGGCAAGTTGCTCCATAGACATTTCCAGGCTGAATACTGCCACCGGCACCTTATTAATCAGGGCAGCATGTTGCACTATATTCATTGCCATGGCCGTCTTTCCCATTGAGGGTCTTCCGGCCAGGACAATCATGTCCGAGGACTGCAAACCAGCGGTCATTCGATCCAGCTCGTCGTATCCAGTAGAGATCCCGGTGATATGTTCCTTACGCTCTGCGAGTCGTGTCACCCTGTCAAAGGCCTTGGGAACAATCTTAGACATAGGCTCAAAGCCCTGCTTTTTCCTGGCCTGAGCTATTTCAAAAATAGTCTGTTCAGCCCTGTCCACAAGGGCCTCAAGATCCCCTTGGGCATCATAGCAACGGGCTGCCACATCGCTACTGGTCTCAATCAACCGGCGTAGGATGGATTTCTCCCGAATAATCCTGGCATGATGAACCAGCATGCCAGTAAAAGGAATAACATCAGTCAGGTTGGTAAGATAGGCTGAACCACCAACCTGGTCCAGGCGATTCTGATCACGTAATGAACTGGTCACAGTAACCAAATCATGGGGTTCACTGCGCTCAAAAAGTGCCACCATGATCTCAAAAATCGTTTTATGGGCATCTCTGTAAAAATCATCAGGAGAAAGGATCTCGACAATTTTTAACAGGGCCTTATCCTGAATGAGAATGGTACCAAGAAGGGCCTGTTCCGCATCTACATTCTGGGGCGGAATCATTTGAGAGGCAGGAGAAGAAGCAGGTGGAGTGCCTCTGTTCTCGAAAAAGGATGAACTATCAGACACGGCAGACGATTTTGAAGAGTGGAGGGATGGGAAATATACAGGTAACTACCTATACTACAAATACTGCAAACAAAAAACGGCGTATCACCTGTGAGGCAATACGCCGCTCAAGAAAGCTGCAAGCCGAAAAATTACGCCACTTCAGTTTCTCTTTCCGGAGCAACCTGAACAGTGATTTCCGTGGTCATTTGATATCCAACCTTCACTGTAACCTTGGTCTCACCTATGCTCTTTATGGCATCAGCCAACATAATTGCTCGCTTATCCAGGATAATGCCCTGCTCAGCCAGCCGAGCTACGATATCACCGCTATTCACAGAACCAAACAGGCGACCTTCATTGCCCACCTTACGGGTGATAACAACAATCATATTCTCAAGCTGGGCAGCAAGTATTTCCGCATTCTTTTTCTCTTCTGCACGACGGCTTTCAATAGCGTCTTGTTCTCTCTGTAAACGAGCCAGACTGGCCTTGGTCACTGTTGAAGCCATATTTTGCGGAATAAGATAATTACGCGCATAACCAGGCTTCACCTGGACAATTTCCCCTTCGCGCCCAAGGGTATCAATTGTTTTTTTCAGTATAACTTCCATTATGTATTATCCTCACTCAGGTACAGGATTAATCATTCAGTTTTATCTTCATGGTCCAATTCGCGAATATCAGCCCAAGTATCAATGATCCCGACAATCATCACCAGCAACAGGCCAAATCGTTGCAGCACAAGCATCACATAAATAAACAGGCGAAAAACACGGGGAAGGTTCCAGCGATTCAGGGTATGCATAAGCACAGCCGCACCCTGAAAAAAATAGAGCAACCCGGCAGTAAAGGCCAGGCTCACACCGATACTCCCGCCTCCTTTGCTCAAAAGAAGCAGAGTAAAGGCGATAATAAGAAACCATATTGTCTTATCCGGCAGGCGCCACTCACTGTATGGCGGCCAAAGAATCTTTTCCGGTGCCAGCTTGCACAAAATAACTCTCCCAACAACCATGTTCAAGACAACGGTCAGCAACACTGTTCCGGCAAGAAGACCAGGAAGAATCTTTGGCAGCAGTTCACGTACTCCTGTTATCAGCTGCTCAAGAGCATACAGAGCCTCTGGAGGCAACTCACCATTTGTCCGGTACACTGTAATAATCTGCCCCATAAAGGCATCCATATCAGTGAGCAGGCTTACATAGGGATTGCTCCCGGATATGATGCCATATACCGTCCAAAAAACCAGCCAGGCAATGGTCAAGGCTATAATGCCAGAAGCACCGGTTTGAGCAGGTTCTCTTTGTCGGATTGTACCCAGATGCAGAGTGTACCCCAAGGGAAGCATGGTCAATGTAAAGAAAAACATTGGCAAACGCCCCAACAACAGAGCCCCAAGACTAACTATTAACAACCCGTTTCTGACTTCCAGGCCAGCTTCTTGGTCATCTGCTGCTGTTTGAAGCAACAGAAAAATCGGCACGGCAAGCAGGCCGTGCAACCAACCGATCAAACCGGGGAAGGCTATTGGCAAAAAAAACAAAAAAGCCACCAACAGTGGCCGGGCAGTCAAAAAAGAACCGTTTTGCTGCGAGGTATTTCCATATCGTCCCATCACAAAGTACTGTCTACGGTCTCACGATACAGATGCATTTTGCAGGTCTCACAGCTGATCGAATCTATTTTTTTGTCGCAATAATTGGACAACAAGATTGCTTCTTTTTCAGGTTATCTTCTTAATATTGAATAGAACCTGTATAAGGGATCAAAGCTAAATGCCGGGCACGCTTAATGGCCTCGGTCAGTTGCCGCTGATGGGTTGCACAGGTGCCGTAAATCCGTTTCGGGATAATTTTGCCACGCTCAGTAACAAAGCTCTTCAGAACCTTAGCATCTTTATAATCCATGACCAGCTCTTTATCAGCACAGAATCTACAAACTTTTCGACGAAAAAATACTTTTTTTCGGGGTGCCATAATCATTTTCTCCTTATGATTGTTCTTTGTTTACGATGCAAGGGAAGAGAGCCTTATGCAGCTGCTTCGTCCTGCTGTTCCTGTTTTGGCGTGTCATTTTCCTCTGCACTTTCCTCAGCAACAGCTGTCTTCTCTTCAGTTTCTTCTGCTGCCTTGTCGTCTGCTGTAGTATCACTGCTTTCGCCTTCTTCATCCGGCTTGGCAAGTTCCTCAGCTTCTGCTGCCTTGGCAGCAGTAATAGCGGCAATTCGCTCTTTTTCCCGCTCTACCCCTGTTTCATCAATTGTTTTCCCTTTATCCAGCTTGACGGTCAAATAACGAAGGACATTATCGTCAATACGAAAAATACGCTCCATTTCCTGAATTGTGCTTCCAGGAGCAGCGTAGTTCATATACACATAGTAGCCTTGGGTTTCTTTCTTGATCTCATAGGCCAGTTTCCTCATGCCCCAGCGATCACCACCACGATTAACTTCAATAATCGCTCCATTATCACCCTCAATAATGGCATTGGTTCGTTCAATAATCTCTGTAAATTTTTCTTCGCCCAGATTAGGACGAAGGATGTACGTGGTTTCGTAATGACGCATGAATTCCTCCTCGCGGTCATAATGGCCCTCACTGTCTTTCCAGAGAGAGCGGGAAGGTTAGTAAAAAAAATTAAAATTTTATTATATACCACTCGGCTCGGGGCGATGTCAATAAAAATACGACCTATACCGTAGCAATCAGCAGACAGAGCCAGCTTCGATCTCCATCACCTCAAATTCGCGAACACCACCTGGCGTCTTGGTGACCACCTCATCTCCTACTTCTTTGCCCAAGATAGAGCGTCCCAAGGGAGCCAACACTGAAATAGAGCCTTTCTTCACGTCAGCCTCTTCTGGTCCGAGTAATTGATACCTCACCTCATCATCAGTTTCCATATCCAGGAGGGTAACCACTGCACCAAAGACAGCCCGGCTTGTGTTGACAGCTGTGCAGTCAATCACCTCTGCCCGGCTCAGTTTATCTTTCAGCTCCATGATCCGTCCCTCAATCATTCCTTGCCGCTCTTTGGCAGCATGGTATTCGGCATTTTCTTTCAGATCTCCGTGGGCCCGAGCGATTTCTATGGCCTTGACAATTTCATGACGCTCCACCTTTTCCAACTGTTCAAGCTCATTTTTCAACGTTACGTGTCCGGTTTTGGACATGGGGATACGATCAACCATGCTTATTCCTCTACTGCTTTGAAAACATTATTTCTTTAAAAATTAATAAAAACAAAGTGCCCCGTCCAAAAGGGCGAGGCAATAAAAAACAAACCACGGGCTTCAGCAAGAAGGGGGACAACCGGAACGACTATAAACGGAAAAATTCAGCTATGGCTTCAACCACATATTCTTGCTGTTCATTGCTCAATTCTGGATAAATCGGCAGGGCAAGGGAATCTCTGCTTGCCTGCTCTGCCACAGGAAATGACTGGGCTGCGTAAGAACCCAATGTTTCCAGACAGTCTTGCTGATGGAGACAGACTGGATAATAGATCTCGCAGCCAATGGATTTTCCCTGCAAATATTCTTTTAAGGCATCACGACGTTCAGTACGAATAACAAACTGATTATAGATATGGATATTATGCTGTTCCGCATCTGAGGCATTACTGTACACTGCCTCTGGTAAAGCGACCTGATCACCGGCCAGTCCGGCCTGAGCAAAAAGCCTTCGGTACTGCTGAGCATTTTCCTGCCGCTGCGTATGCCATCGCTCCAGATGATGCAGTTTCACACTGAGTACAGCTGCCTGGATGGGATCAAGACGAAAATTTCCACCGACTTTAGAATGATAATACTTGGGATCCGCCCCATGATTGCGATAACAGCGAAGGGTTTCGGCAAACGCAGAGTCACAGGTAGTGATCATGCCGCCATCGCCCATGCAACCAAGATTCTTGGATGGAAAAAAGGAAAAGCAGCCTGCCAATCCCATGGAACCTGCCTTTTTCCAAGTAGCCTTTTCGTTGTTCTTCGGGGCAATAAAAGGATATTCCGCACCAATGGCCTGGGCAGCATCTTCAATCACTGGAACTTCATACTGACGGGCCAAATCCATCAAGGCTGACATGTCTGCGCATTGGCCAAAAAGATGAACCGGCATAATTGCCTTAATTTTTCGTTCTCCAGCAGCATCTGCTTCCAAAATCTCTGCGGCTTTAACAGGATCAAGATTCAAGGTGCGATCGTCCACATCAGCAAAAACCGGTAGAGCACCCACCCGGATAATTGACCCCATAGTGGCAAAAAAAGTATAGGGGGTGGTCAATACCTTATCACCGGCCTGGAGTTCCAAAGCCATTAAACTGGCGACCAGGGCATCTGTGCCACTGGAAACCCCGACAGCCGCAGCTGCTCCGCTGTATTCGGCAATTTCCTGCTCCAGTCGGGTTACCTTAGGGCCAAGGATATAGCAGGTCGAATCAACGACTTCAGTGATCTCCTGAATAATCTGTTCACGAAAATATGCTGTCTGCGGTTGCAGATCTAAAAGAGGTACCTTCATTATTGCGAAGCTCCGGGCCTGCTACCTCGCTACCTGCGATGTAACAAGCAAAACAGTTTGTTGTTCCACCCCAAGGGGTGGAATGAAAATTTCTATAAAAGTACCGACGGTTTCTTTGACAAGATCAGGCTCCATTAGAACCAACTGCGGGAACGATTCGTTCGGAAGTTATAAAGTCTTGTACATCAGGCAATTCCTGCTCAAATACCCCTTTCAGCTTTTTGAGCAGGTTAGCTTCAATCTGCCTGACCCTTTCCCGGGAGATGCCAAAGCGATCAGCAATGGTCTGGAGTGTTTCTGGTTCATCATTGAGCAGGCGGGCAGCAAGGATGACTTTTTCTTTCTCATTCAGGTCAGTCTCAAGACTGGTCAAAACATCAGATATCCGATCACGCACCTCATGGCCAGCTACAATATCTTCTATGCCCGGCCCTTGATGAGGAAGAAAGCTCTTCTGGTCATCTTCTGAGTCATTGCGTATCGGTGCTTCTAAAGAGACATCCCAGCTATCCATGCGCTGATCCATCGCAATAACTTCACTCTCTTTGACATTCAATCGCTCAGACAGCAATTTCACATCTGGCTTAAAGCCTTGGGCCTCAAGTAGCTTTTTTTCTTTATTCAAGCTAAAGAACAGCTTCCGCTGGGCCTGGGTGGTGCCGATTTTCACCAGACGCCAGTTATCCATGATGAACTTGAGGATATAGGCGCGGATCCAGTAAGCAGCATAATAGGAAAACTTGACACCGCGATAGGGGTCAAATTTCTTGGTTGCCTGTACCAGCCCAACATTCCCCTCCTGGATCAAATCCATAAAATTCTGCATCCAGTATTTCTGGAAATCCATAGCGACCTTGACCACCAGCCGCAAGTTGGACGAAACCAATCGGTAGGCAGCATCTGGATCACCGGTTTCTTTAATGCGGACTGCCAGCTCTTCGGTCTCTTCCCGGCTCAACAGCTCGTACTGGCTGATTTCCTGAAGATAGCGATGCAGGGCAGGATTGCTGACTGCTGGTAAATTTTCATCAGTGGATGTCACCACTAAGGGATTATTATACTGTTGACCGACTTTCTTTTCCTCACTCATAATCTATAAATGATGGGGCCCCAGGGCCTTTCCTGACAATATTTAGTCTATGAACAGACAATGAATAAATAGTCTACCTCATTTCCTGTAAAAGTTCACGGCAATAAGGTAAAAAATCTTTCAAGCACAGGAAAGCGGGCCTATCCCTTTTGAAGGAGTTTAAATTTCCTCCTGTTTATGCTACGTTCCCCTCAGACTGTTCCAGCCATGTCCACGGCGTTCAGATGAAAAAATAACAGCCCAGCCTTTGAGCGGGCAGAGATACGCATTGACGATACCCATGAAAAATATACGAAATTTTAGCGTAATCGCCCATATCGACCATGGAAAATCCACCCTGTCTGACCGGATGATCCAGCTTTGCGGGGGGGTCACAGATCGGGAATTTAAGGACCAGCTTCTGGATAATATGGATATTGAACGGGAACGGGGCATTACCATCAAGAGCCAGACCATCTGCCTGCCCTTTACCGCAGCAGACGGCCAGGAATACGCCCTCAATCTGGTCGATACCCCTGGTCATGTGGATTTCAGCTATGAAGTCTCACGGGCCCTGGCAGCCTGTGAAGGTGCCCTGCTCCTTATTGATGCGGCCCAGGGTGTTGAGGCCCAGACCCTGGCCAATCTGTATCTGGCTATGGAAAATGACCTGGAAATCATCCCGGTAATCAACAAGATTGATCTGCCTGCCGCAGAACCGGACAAGGTGGCAGAGGAGATTGAGGAAGATTTGGGGCTGGACGGAGAGGTTATCCGAAAATGCTCGGCTAAGACCGGCGTTGGAGTTCAGGAAATCCTGGAGACCATTGTCACCCATCTGCCGCCGCCAGAGGGCGATCCTGACAAACCTCTGGAGGCACTGATCTTTGATGCCTCCTACGACCCCTACCGGGGCACGGTTATTTCGGTGCGAATCATAAACGGAACCCTTAAACCGGGCGAGCAAATCTTGTTCATGCATAATAAGACCGAATACCGGGTTGAAGAAGTGGGCCAGTTTTACCTGACCCGCACACCTCAGAAAAGTTTATCTGCTGGTCAGGTTGGTTACATCATCGCAGGCGTAAAAAACGTTGCTGACACCAAACCCGGCGACACCATCACCCATAAGGATGCCCCCTGTCCTGCCCCGCTCCCTGGTTTTCAGGAAGTGCAACAGGTGGTTTTTTCCTCCATCTACCCGATCTCCACAGATGAGTACGAAGATCTGGCTACGGCCCTGGAAAAGCTCAAGCTCAACGATGCGGCCCTGACCTTTCAAAAGGACACCTCTGCTGCTCTGGGCTTTGGATTCCGTTGCGGTTTTCTCGGCCTGCTCCATCTGGAGGTGGTCCAGGAACGACTGGAACGGGAGTTTGACATTCCCCTGATCCTTACTGTGCCTTCGGTCCGCTATCAGATAACCCTACAGGACGATACCGAGCTGACCGTGGAAAACCCCTCTCATTTTCCTGATCCCGGTGCCATTGCCAGGATCGAAGAGCCCTTTATAAAGGCCACCATCCTGATTCCGGAACGCTACATGGGCGTGGTCATGACCCTGTGCATGGAGCGACGAGGTGAGAACACCAATTACCATTATCCCATGCCAGGCCGGATTGAGTTCACCTGTGAGCTACCCCTGGCTGAGGTAATTTATGATTTTTATGATAAGCTCAAGTCTGTGACCCAAGGCTACGGTTCCTTTGATTACGAGCTGATTGATTACCGGCCCAGTGATCTGGTCAAGCTGGACATCCTGGTCAACAGCGAAAAGGTGGACGCCCTGTCCCAGCTCACCCACCGGGATCGTTCCCGTGAACGGGGCCTGAAAGCCTGCGAGAGCCTGAAAGAGGAAATCCCCCGCCAGATGTTCAAGATTGCCATCCAAGCCGCTATTGGCGGCAATATCGTGGCCCGAACCAATGTTGCTGCTTTGCGCAAGGATGTTACCGCAAAATGTTATGGTGGTGATATTTCCCGGAAGCGGAAGTTGCTGGAAAAACAGAAGGCGGGCAAGAAACGAATGAAGACGGTGGGGAATGTGGAGATTCCGCAGTCTGCGTTTTTGTCGGTTTTGAAATCGGAGCAGTAAGGCTGTATAAAACAACGGAGAACCGTTATGTCCAAAAGAAAATTGATCAGCTTTGACTGGGCCATGAAGAAGCTGCTGCGGAGCAAGGCCAATTTTGACATACTCGAAGGCTTTCTCAGCGAACTCCTCAAAGAAGATGTCCGTATCCAGGAAGTCCTTGAGAGCGAGAGCAATAAAGAGACACGATCAGATAGGTTCAACCGTGTCGATCTCAAGGTGAAGAACGCAAAGGGCGACATAATCATTATCGAAGTACAGTACGACCGGGAGTTCGACTTTCTCCAGCGGATCTTTTACGGCACAGCCAAGGCGGTCACCGAACATATACAGGAGGGAGCAGCGTATTCCGAGATAACAAAGCTCATCTCGGTCAGCATCCTCTATTTTGATCTGGGCCAGGGCACAGACTATGTCTATCACGGCACAACCTCGTTCAGGGGGCTGCACAACAGCGACGTGTTGCAGCTGTCCAGGCGGCAGCGGGCCATGTTCCATGTTCGGCAGGGACGAGGTCTATGAACTCCTGCCGGAATACTGGCTCATCAAAGTGAACAGCTTTGACGACATCGCCAAGGACACCCTGGATGAGTGGATATATTTCCTGAAGAACGAGGAGATCAGGGACGATTTCCGTGCAAAGGGCTTAGAGAAGGCCAAGACGGAGCTGGACATCATGAAACTCTCCGAGGAGGAGCGTCGGGCCTATGCTGCTTACCAGGAGGAACTACACTTTCAGGCCAGCATGACAGAGTCCACATGGACGGCGGCGAAGATGGAAGGGCAAGAGGAAGGACGTAAGGAAGGGGAGGCAACGGGAAGAAGAGAGGAGAAAAAGGCGATTGCAGCCAGCCTCCTCTTTTCCGGCCTGCTTGATATTGACAAGATTGCGACGACGACAGGGCTGACGGTGGAGGAAGTGGAAGGATTGAAGTCGGAGCAGTAAATTTTCATCGGGTGAAGGATTTTGGATTCCTCGCCCGATGCTTTTATTTTCCTTCGTACGAGGTTTTTTATTTCCCTCGCCCGATGCTTTTTCATTCCTTCGTACGAGGGTTTCTGATTCCCTCGCCCGATACTCTTCCTTTCCCTCGCTCGAGGTTTTTTATTTCCATCGCTCGATGCTCTTTCGCCCGATCATACGATGGTCTCTTTGTGCAGGGGTGATTGGTGAATCACACGCACAGGTTGCGGGGATGTACAGATTGCGGGTATGATGGGGGATCGTAGGGGGACTTACGCAGATTTGCACAGGGTGTTACCCTGCGCTGGTTAGAATCGGTCAACTAAGTAACCTGAGTGAGCTTAACCTCAACATTAACAGCCTATCCTCCCTGCCGCCGGAACTTTTTCGAGCTGTGCTATACAGCGGCAACGGACGAGTGCCGCTCCCGGATAATCCTGCCCTCAGCGTTGCCTACAAAACTCTGCTCAACTATGCGGAACAGGATATGGAAAAGATAATCCCGGAAGGCACGAACAAGGCGTACAGTGTACGAGGACTGCTCGCCGGTGTCCATTTCGACAGCCAGAGCGAGAGAGAAAAGATGATCGCCTTAGCTGATGGAGAAAGGAAGGGTGGAGCAATGAACCAGACCGGCTCGACCTTGAACACCATCTTTAAACTGGAGCCTTCAGTCTTTGGTGTGGGAATCAACCTCAATGCGGTGTTTGATTATTTCTTAGGCAGGGAGAGAAGAAAGCCGCCTGGCAGGCCCGCCTCATCATAACCCTATAGAAAGCTGCTTCCTCGAACAACCGAAACAAACTACCTCACTCTATCGAGCCATGAAAAACACCATCAAAGCCTTTAAGGTCGGCCATGAAGTTCTCTGGAAACACGGGCAATGGCGAAAACTCCGCCTTCCCATCGCCCTTTCCGTCCTGCTGGTACCTCTTTCCATCGCAGGCTTCTTTACCCTGGGCTGGGAACTGTCCGATTATCTCCAGCACCTGCTCTTCCCGGAGCAAACCTGGACCGAATGGATCGGCTTTGCAGTCTGGATAGCCCTAAGCGTGGTAGCGGCGGGGCCGCTGTACATCATCTTTCGTAGTCTTGTGCTGCTGGTCTTCACCCCTTTTCTTGATCTCGTGGCTGAAGAGACAGAGTCCATCATGACCGGTAAACCTATCCCCACCGGACGGACTATTCTCTCCTCTGTCCACCGGATCATCCTGATGCTCCTGCTTATAGTGCTCGCCTCGCTGCTGGTTGTGGTCGCTGGCTTTGCTCTGTCAGCAATACCCGTTGCAGGCCCGGTTCTTTCCACCGCTGTGGTCTTTTTCTTTCAGATGTTTCTGAGTAGTGCGGCCTTTATTGATCCCTATCTGGACCGTCGTGGCATGATCCCGAAACAGGCACTTGCCCTGCTCTGGAGCAAAAAGACAGAGATGTTCTTTTTCGGGGCAGTTGGCCTGCTTCTCACCATGATCCCGGTCATAGGCTGGTTTATTGGCCCGACCTATTCCGTGACCAGCGGGGTTGCCCTCGGGGTTTTGCTCTTTGAAGAAAACCTGGACAACACCCCGTCTTCTTAAGCGATTGCATTATTGCAAATCCACCATGGACAACAGCAGCAAGGACAGAATAATGGCTATGCAACGCAAAACCCCAGACCATCACTTGGTATACGGTACCCTGAAGGATTACCTGACCGGTGAAGAACTGCCGGATACCGACGATGAGCGCTTACGACAGGAATTATCCCGGATGATGGTGGAGGACAAAGGCTTTGCCAGGAAAGACCTGGAGCCTCGCCTGAGCATCAAGACCCTGTTCAACCATATCTTTGTTTGCTCCATTATTGATCTCACCGTTTCAGTAGACGGAAAGCGGCTCTTTGTGCTCCGTTACGGGCCTGGTTCCATCGTCACCCGGGAAAAACCAGCCTTGGCCGCAGCACGGGTGCTGGATGAAGCGTATTGCATTCCCCTGGCTGTGGTTACCAACGGGCAGGATGCTGAGTTGCTGGAAAGCCGGACCGGTAAGGTACTGGCTACCGGGATGGATGCGATTCCTGATCTGGAGCAGGCAAAGGAGCTGGTCACAGCCTATCCTCCCTCACTGCCTCTGACTGGAGGAGAGCGGGATCGTAACCTGCGGGTACTGAATGTTTTTGACCTGGAAGCCTGTTGCCGGAACTATGCCTTGGGCCTGTTTTGAGTTTTGTTGAGAAGGGAGCTGAGGTAAAGCAAGGGCTATTCAGAGTGCAAGTCTGAGCTTTTACCTGATATTTCCTCAATTATTCAGCAATGCATTTGTGTCAAATCCTAAGATGCTTTGCCCGTTCTCCGGGTTTTGCACAGCATGCTGAAACCATTTTTTCCCCTGCAAGCTCTGGATGGTTCTGTTCAGGCTTCCGGTTGTTGCACATTGTTCTCTATGAAACCTGGGGTGAACATAGCGTCGTTCCAGTAACGGCTCCAGTTCACTAAATTCAGCGCCCTGGAAGTATTTGACCAGAACCTCAGTACTTGCCTCAGCGGCCAGTGCGCAGGAAAGTTTGTAGGAGAGTTTTACAGCATCATTGTCCTTATCATGATCCTTGGCTAATAAGGCATGATGAGGAAGGATGATTTTATCTGCTTGCTCAGCCTTTGTCATGATCTTGCGCAGATGATCTTCAATGGTATGTTGATGAAAGAGCATTTCACCTGCCTTACGGTACTCCTGCAGAGTGCGGTCATTATTCAGGGTGGCATCTTTGAGCAGGAGATAGGCGTTAACAAGGGTTTCTTGCCCGTGCAAGGTTTTTTTGACAAAGGGATCAATAAGGTAGTCCATGAAAAAGTCTGTGATCTTATCCTGGATTACATCTATATGGTTGGCAAGGGTACGATAGGCCTCAACGCTGCCTTGCATTTTCTGAACCACGTCGATTTCTGAGAAGGTGCCAAAGAGGAGTCGAACGATCCGGTCTTTTTTTTCTTTCTCATTATGATTGGTTTCGTTGCCATGGCTGTGAATGTTTTCAATGGCAAGATGGAGCAGGGTATGTACTGTGTCAATGGTGTCAAAGCGCCCTGTAACCACCGGAGTTATTTCGCCACTGCCCTGCAGGTCATCAGGCGATTCTTTACAGAGAACAAAGGCATTAAAGGTGCCGATTGCAGTGTTATGAACCAGATGCTGAATCCGTTGGTTCCAGTAATGATCCAGGAGGTTATGCTCTGCCATACAGATGAGCAACAGCTCACTGTAATTACTGTGGGCATAAAAGTCCTGAAGGGTATGGAGGCCGTGGCCCAGAACTTTCAGGGCCTGATAATCATGAATTCGGTTTTGGCAGGTGATTGCCCGGTCCTCATCACGGGTTGCCTCAAAGGCCTTTTTCAGCCAGTCCTGTTTGGCGTACTCCAGGGCTTGCAAAGCTGTGGTTGTCATGAAGCCTTGCTCTGCATGTTGTTTGAGTTCCAGCTCTTCCCGATCATCCAGTACCCGCATTCCTTCCTGTATGATGTATTGATTGGTTACATCAAAATGATCTAAGGGATAATATGCGCCAATCTCCTCTGCCGCCCCTGGAGTTACAGCAGGCTTGTCGTAACCGTTCAGACCCCTCTCATTTTTTTTACGCAGCAAGAGGCAGAGGAGGCACATCCAGCCCCTGGCGCCGAGCCGTGATAACCTCAGCGAGATATTTCCACGGACAGGCGTTGCGCTTCCTACA
>NZ_JALAAI010000096.1:0-15252 GCF_052785085.1 Candidatus Electrothrix sp. | reverse complement strand
TGTAGGAAGCGCAACGCCTGTCCGTGGAAATATCTCGCTGAGGTTATCACGGCTCGGCGCCAGGGGCTGGATGTGCCTCCTCTGCCTCTTGCTGCGTAAAAAAAATGAGAGGGGTCTGAACGGTTACACTACCATCTTTACATATCAAATTTCCATGAAGGACGCTTAACTAAAAATGACCGTGATTACATACTCACTATCCGTAATTTCAATCAAGATAATCCAAATCAAAAAATAGATACACCTGAAGAAGTTTGCGCAAATATTCGAGAGGAGGACTTTGGACAAAAGTATGTATTGAATGTGACACTTATTGACTATTTACTCGAACATAAAGAAATAAATACGAATCGACTCAAGTCGGCAATGCATTATATTTCTCATAACTTTGAACAGTCTGAAGACTTTTTTACGGCTTATTTTATTACTGGCAAACATAATGCGGAATTGATCCGCTATTTGAGCGGAGAATGGCCTGGATTTGCGTCAGCAGCAATATCATCTCAACATGGAGCAGAACAGATTGCATATATACTTAAATTCGTTGAAGCTGAGTATGTCTGTGAGAATATGAATACAGAAAACCTGCTTACAAACTATCTCTCCGAAAAAGGCCATCATGTCTTGGCTTCCGACCTTCCGTTGCCCGATAACTATAACGTGCTTAAAAGGTTAAATGTTCGCTTCCATGATTTACTGTCATTAGAAAAAAATCATGCCTTACTTGAATTTGTCCATAAAGAGTGCCTGTATATTATAACTGTTGAAAATGTGCATTATGTACTTCAGGCATTTACGGATGCAAAAGATGTCGGTAACATCAAAGCTGAAAAGGCAAATTACACATCAATACTGGCAGTTGGGAGTGAACAGCTCAAAAAATATATAGAAGAAAATTTAGCCTATTACCTCGAAGAGGTGTTTCTTTCTCTCCCGGATAATTCAGAGGAAAGTGAAACAGCAATCAAGATACTCCTTAATCAGGAAAAGCTGAAGTCTGATCACAAAACAAAGATAATATCAAAACAAAATTATATATTTGAGAACTTTGAAGGAATCCCGGAAAACCTTTGGTTTCACTTGCTGCAGAAAGAGAAAGTAGCTATTTCCTGGAAGAATATTTCGGAGTATCTCGGATATAAAGATAATGACAAGTCAGTTGTGACCAGCCTGTTAGGACGGCAGAATGTTATTGACACCCTCTCAAAATTAGAATTTTCTATAACTGAGCTTGGAAAGGACAATAGTTCAATATTATCTTATTTTATCATTCAAAATGACGAATTGAAAAACACTGACTATTGCCAACTGATAAAGTGCCTCCCTTATAGCTATACAAATTTTCCAAAATTAATCTCAGAAGAAAAGCAGGTATGTCTAGCTAGAGAAAGGAAGGTACGACTTACAGAAGACTCTTTCCGCTTTCTTGAAAAGAATAATCAACTTGTCGCAATATTGATCAGTAAAAACTTTGATACGTATCAAAAAGATAAAAAGAAATATCCAATTGATGATGATATTCGTGAGTTGCTGCTTTCAAGTAAAATAAATAATAAGGATAAGTTGACGGTATGTCTTGATGTTACACCGAACGGTGCTGTAGAAAACAAGCACCTATCTCTTCTGGTTGCAAATTTTCTTTTGTCTAATGAGGTAGACTGCTCACAATTTGACGACACTGTACTGTCCTCAGCAATTATCAATGCTCAGACATCTTCGGATTCAATTCAGCTTCTTATGAAGTGCCTTTTGACTTGGGATGAGAAAAAGACTATGGAGGTTCTTGCAGAGTTACCTGAGCCTTTTAGTGAGATATCTTCATACGGGAAACGCCCTAAAATTGATAAAAATCAAATTAATCTGAAATTTGCCAGATTGTTAAAAACAAAAGGGTTCATTTCCTCATTAAGAGAAGGTAAAAATTCATTAAAAATAAATACTTTCAAGTCAAGTATTCACGCTTAACTTTACGAGTTCCTGCCGAACTAAAAAATCGTTTGGCACATGAGGCATAATCGCAAGGTGTTTCACTGAATAACCTTGCCAACTATTTTCTGACAACGCAGTTGAGTCAGTAAGAGGCATTGTCTGTGGTAGAATCACGAATAGCCCGAAAGGGCATCTCCGCTCTGAAGTCAAAAGTTTCCCAACTGCTTGACGCTGTCCTCAAAAACAAAAAAGTACCGGACTGGGATGCTGTTCAGCAAAACACATAGAACATGGCGGATTAACTGGGGAGAACGATGACGTGTAAAGACCCGCTTGTTGCAGAAATAAGAAAAAATCGAGCTGAGATACTTCGACAGCACGACTGGAATATATTGAAATATCATAATGATATTATAAAGAAACAGGAGGCATTCAAAGGTCGCCTGATCACATTGGAGCCGAAAAGAAAGAACCGATCCGATCACTCCCGGCCTCGATAACGACGTCTTTCACCTCCAGATTGATACATGGTTGGAGCTTTGGCGCAGGGTGTTATTGATCAAGCACCGCATGGACAACAGCACCTAACCGTTCAACCAGATAAAGGGGCAAAGAAACCAACGGGTATTGCACAGGTCTCCTTTTTTTATTTTTCGTAATAACAGTATCCACCTCCTGAACAGACGGCTGATTAATATCAAAGCGGACAGCCAGGGGAGCCTGTTTGCTCCCCATAAACTGGTGTAGAGATTTCAGAGTACCAGCAGCTCCTGATTTAACCTCAACGGGAATGATATTCCCACTCACTCCGACAACAAAATCCAATTCAGCACTAGCTGCCTTTCCTTCCCGTAGCCAATAATTCAATTCACGGTTTGGTTTATCTGCAAGCATGGCCTGAAGATGCTGACCAACAAACTGTTCAGCAACAGCCCCCTGATTGACCAATTTCAAGTCATCCATTCGCGAAAAACTCAACCAGTCCAGACCACAAACTGCATTCATAAGCCCGATATCAAGAAAGAGTAATTTATATATTTTCTCCTGCTGATCAGCCTGAAGTGGCAAGCCAGTACAATGACTATGGACAACCTTATTGATTACCCGGGCCATTGCCAACAGCTCAATATCCTTCTTGATGGTAGCACTTTGATCCTGAGACGATATATTTGAATATTTCACTTTAATCCCCACATTTCTGGCGGCAAAATTAAAAACATTCAACATACGATTGAGATCTCTGGATCCCGCATACTTAGGAAAATCATCACGGTAGGTCTCAATGATTGCATTATGAACCTCGCTGACATCTCTGTAACTGCGACTATCCGCAAAAACCGCCACAGCTTCAGGCATCCCGCCTATATAATAATATGACCGCAACAGCTCCAGTAATCGCTGATGAACGATCTCTCCGATCTCCTGACCGAATTCATACTGCTCAATAAAATTTTTCAGGGCGTCCTCGTCCATTGCTGATAGAAATTCGGTAAAGGTCATTGGCCCCATGTGGAGATACTGGATTCTTCCCACAGGCATGGAAAAGGTATGATCTGCCAAAGCAAATTCCAAAAGAGAACCAGCACTGACAAGCGGAAGTTCCCCCATGTCCTCATAAAAATAGCGCAAAGCAGGAATTGCCTCTGGTACGGCCTGAATCTCATCCAAAAATAAGATAGAATCCTTGCCAATCTTCTTCATATTTGGCAAAAATTCTATCTGCTGAAGAATCAGTTCAGGATTATTACCAGAAAAAACCTGTGACAAGTCTGGGTAACGTTCCAGATTAACAAGAGAAAGTTCCAGGTTATGCCGTTGGACAAAGAGATCAACCAGGGTGGATTTACCAACCTGTCTCGCACCACGAATAATCAATGGTTTACGGTTTTTATTACGCAACCAGTTATCAAGAAATCGTAATTGTTGTCGTTCCATAAAAAGAGATCTCCTTTGCGTATACAATAATCCAAACACACCCTTTATATCATAATGCGATTATGATTTCAAAGGGGTGTTTCAATAATTCAAAAATAAGGACACCATGAAGCAGTGCTATGACGGGGATAGCAAGTACGGAAAAGGCGCAATGGAACTTATGCCGGAGGATAAAAATAATGTAACATAATGAAATTATACCAGCAGTATGGAAGAATCGTAATTCTTATACCGCAAAACATCACCACAACTTTACAGACATAGTCAACAACCTACGGAGTCACAGGAGGCAGGGCCTCACTCCATAACCTCCAGCTTGGCATAATCCAGATGGAGCAGCTTATCCCCGTGCCGATCAAAATGCACCTCAATCCGGCGGGGAGCAGGGATCTCTTTTACCTTGCCAATGCCAAAAAAGGGATGACGTACTGCCATTCCTTTGCTGAACTCAGTACGGGCAGATTGTACCGTTGTTTTATTCAAAGGAGTTGGTTCCGGGATGGCGCTTTCCGGGTCGCTGCGATAGGCAAAAACATTGCCTCCAGTGGCTGGTGCCGGGTCTTCATGGATATACAAACCTGGGTTAATCTCCCGAAGAAAGGGCGACATCACCACATTAAGAAATTTACGATCCGGGGTCATGATAGTCCGGGAGTAGGTCAGAAAAAGCTGTTTCCTGGCTCGGGTTGCCGCCACATAGAGTAAACGCCGTTCCTCTTCCCACTGCTCGCTCTCAGGCAGGGTTTTTTGATGGGGAAAGCGGCCCTCAGACAGCCCAATGACAAAAACCACATCCCATTCCAGGCCTTTGGAGGAATGAATCGTGGAAAGGATAAGCTTCTTCGGTGCAGTCTCCTGGGCACCCGGTGCATTCTCCGGTGGATCCAGTGTTGTGTCATCAACAAAAGATTGGAGATCTCCGTAGCCACCAATCAAGGCCTTGAGCTGTTCCAGGTCCCGGGCCCGTTTCGGATAATCATCATGATAGATCCGCTCAAAAATGGGTCTGTAATACTCCATGACCAGATCAAAAACACCTGAAGGGGTCAACTCCAGGCGGTCCATGCCTGCCATTGCCTGGGCCAGACGCTGAAGAGCGCCTTTCCACTTAGCCGTGGTTTTATATGCGGCCAGGGCGGTAATCGGCTCATCATCAGCCAGTATCCTGTCCAGGATTTTCAGAGCCGTCTTAGGACCGATCTTCTCCAGCTGCAAGAGGATACGATTCCAGGAAAGATTATCCCATTTATTGATCAACACCCGCAAAAAGGAGAGCACATCCTTAATATGGGCTGCCTCAGTGAGTTTCATCCCGCCCCGCTTTTCAAAATCCAGGGAATGGGCTGCCAGTTCCATTTCCAGCTTATAGGAATGAAAGCCGGAACGGAACAGAACCGCAATCTCCTTCTCTTCTGTGCCTGCCTTGACCAATGATTTCATCTTTTCCACGATGAAACGAGCCTCACCAGCCTCATTGCGGGCTGAATAGACCACAGGTTTTACCTTGCCCTCAATCTCGCTGAACAGTTCCTTGGTATATTTCTCTTCAGCCTGGGCAATAACGGCATTAGTCAGGGCCAAAATAGGCTGAACAGACCGATAATTCTGCTCCAGTTTGATAATTTCAGCCCCAGGGAACTGCTCAGGAAAACGCATGATATTATAGAAATCTGCCCCACGAAAACTATAGATGGACTGGGCATCATCGCCCACCACCATTACATTATCATGACCATAGGCCAGTAAACGAACGATCTGGGCCTGAATAAGGTTGGTATCCTGATACTCATCCACCAGAATATAGCGGAACAGGGAGGATATCTCCATCCGGGCCTGGACAGACTCAGCAAGCAGGCGCTGCCAGTTCACCAGCAGGTCATCATAATCCATCAGGGCGTTATTCAGCTTAAACTCTTCATACCCTTTACGAATCTTAATAATATCATTGGTGAATTCTATAAGATGAGATTGGGTCTCACAAATGAGATCCTCTAACTTTCTGGACTTATTGATGGCTCCGGACAGGAGATTGAGAATGATCCGCTTGCTGGGAAAACGTTTATCCTTGCCGACAAGTCCTAAAGAATTACGAATCAGGTTAACAATTCCCTCAGCATCGCCCCGATCAATAATGGTAAATCCGCCACCAAAGCCCAGGTGATGACCATGCCTGCGCAGGAGCATATTGGCACTGGCATGGAAGGTACCGCCCACCACCCGATTACAGGCCTGACCTGAGATACGGCCCGCCCGATGGAGCATTTCCTGGGCAGCCCGCCGGGTAAAAGTGAGCAAGAGAATGGATTCCGGTGGCACGCCCTGATCCAATAACCAGGCCATACGATGAACCAGGGTCCGGGTCTTGCCACTGCCTGCTCCGGCAATAACCAGGACCGGTCCTTCACCGTGGGTGACAGCCTTATGCTGGGACGAATTCAGGCCTTCCATAGTGACACCCGCTTTTCTTTTCTTTTCCATACCATCCATATCGTCCATACCATCTCATCCAGCTGCCGGATTATTACAAAATATATTCTTTTCCATAGGCCATTCTTTACCATACCCCCCTTGTCATGGCAATGCATGTTCAATGAATGTTGACAGCTTTAACGTCTCAGATTACATTTCAGCAGGTATATACAGGTTGGACAGCCTGCGTAATGAAAAACCTACATGATGTAACCATTCAACAGCAAAAAAAAGAAGCAAAAAAAGAGACTATGAATTCTATGAATGACGTATTTACAGATGAGGTTCTGCGGGAGCTTTTTCCCACTAACCGGGCTGATGATTTTTTCGAGGCCCTGTTTGGTGATGCCAATGAAGGTGCCTATGATATTTCCC
This sequence comes from Candidatus Electrothrix sp., assembly GCF_052785085.1. Taxonomy (NCBI): domain Bacteria; kingdom Pseudomonadati; phylum Thermodesulfobacteriota; class Desulfobulbia; order Desulfobulbales; family Desulfobulbaceae; genus Candidatus Electrothrix; species Candidatus Electrothrix sp. Next base: position 8,544 of record NZ_JALAAI010000096.1, on the reverse strand, counting down.
TGAGCTTTCAAGGGCATGATGAGCAGAGCAATAGCCTGCATTTCAACCTGGATCTGCACGAACGACCTGGTCGTTGTCTGGCCTGTAATCTGACCAGCGGACTGCCTGAAGTCTTTTCCCGCCACAAGGTAATAGACATTGAAGGTCTGGTCACGGATGTAGAGAAAAAGTTGGATGGCAAGGCCAAATGCGGGGCATGGAAACTGGGACGAACCCAACAGCCGGAAAAAAGCCTGCATAGCATCCCCTTACAGATTGATCTTGCCTGATCTTCTCCATTCAGCATGTAAGGACACGGCATGCCGTGTCCCTACAAATCTCCCGCCATAACAGTATGAAGATACATCTCCTTGCTCTTTTTATTATTTCCTCCGCCCCTTTTCTCTTCTCTTCTCTGTCAGTTGCTGCTGAAGCTCCTGGCCAATCAAGAAGAACTGCTCCGACTTTGTCTTTGGGTGCTGGAGCTGTTTTCTCAACAAACCCATATCAGGGAGCGAGCAATACTCTTATCCCGATTCCCCTGCTCATGTTTTCCGGAGAACAGTTTTTCATCAGAGGAACCGGAGGAGGCATGCATCTTTATCAGAATGGGCCTTTCTCTGTTGACCTGCTGGCGAAATATCGTTTTGAGGCCTATGAGAGCGGCGACAGTGCGGAACTGGTTGGGATACATGATCGAAAAGGTACTGTAGAGGCTGGAATAAAGGCACGCTTACGCCTTGACCCAGTTATTCTCTCGGCTCAGGTTCTGACAGATGTTCTGAATGAGCATAGTGGCCAGGAAGTTGAACTGCGGGTGATCAAACCCTTTCGATGGCGGATGCTGTTTCTTGCTCCCTACCTGGGGGTTTCCCTGCTCTCTGATGATTTTTCCACCTATTACTATGGAGTGGACAGCACCGAGGCCATTGCCGGGCGTTCGGCATATGACCTTGGCTGGACCGTTAACTGGCAGGCAGGACTGGCACTTCGAGTCGGCTTGCGTCCAAATATCATGCTCAACAGTGCTGTTGGTTTAGAACTCTTTGATCAGGAAATTGTAGACAGCCCCATTGTGGATCATGAAACAGGCCTCTTTGGTATGGTGGGAATTGCCTACAGCTTTTAAAATGGTTTCCAATCAGCAGAGCAGCTTTTTTTGCTGTTGTTCCTCCTGCTCAAGCAGTTGTTTGAAAATACGTGAGAACTCTTCCCAGTTCAGTTCCTGATTAAGGCCTGGGCAGGACTCACGGATCGTATAAAAGTTCGTTTCTTCATCCAGCATACTCGGATGGAGTGGCCATTGACCACATCGCCAGGGCCGTGCTTCATGCACACTACAACCTGTTCCTTGTTGATAAAAAATACAGTGATTATCCACTGTTTTCATCTGCACCACCGGGCCGTTGATCTGCCAATATTCTTCTTCCACCTGTTGTCGGGTCAGCCCCAGCTTGCTGATCATCCGTTGTTGATCATCCGTATCCAGAGAGACGGTGGTATCGCCCTGGCAACAATAACCGCAACGGGTGCAGGTAAAAATATCAGAGAGTTGATATGAGGTATGATTATATGAGGTATGATTCATTGCCTTGTAAAGATGTTATGTTATAATATCCTTCCCATCCCCCTTGATGAGGTGGGATAAAAAAAGTTCCCTGTGTTCTTACCACACCTTTACCCTTTCTTTCCACTCCTTCCTGCCACCATCTCTGTAAAACCACATAGCCTGGACCGCCTTTTTTTTCATACAGCCCACCTCTTTTCCCTTATTTTTCCAAAAAACCAAGAACCATCCCAGTATCTGTTCGGTCTGTTTATTGAGAACGCTCCTGAGCAACTGATTGCCTCTGGGCAGCAAAGGTTTGAAAAAAGAACTGTTGCGGCAAGACACCAGGAAGGAAATACAGGGTAAGCGTACAGCGTCCGTGCTCTGCAATGGGGTAATAATGATCCAACAAAGCAATCCATTGCTGCTGTATGTTTTCTCTCTGGTATGAATCCCCTGATGTCCTTGATCTATAGGAAAGATCCCTGATGACAGAAAGTACCTCCTTGGTCTCTTGCTGAAAATGCCTTGTTCGGGCCAGGATATCATCATCGTTTGCAGATGGTGGACAAAAAGCAGGGAGAGAAAGGGTTAAAAAAGGACTGACTGCACAGGCATACTGCTGCTGATACTGCTCCAACAGAGCTTCAATGATATCAGAATTTTGACAGATAAAGCTTGTCTTTTCAAAGGAATTCTCACTGAGGAAAAAGAGACGGCTCCATGCCTTAAGACGCAAGCGCTGTTGTTCCCAAGATATTCCATCAGCTGGTTGAGTCGCTGGCAGCTCAATATCTGCAAAATCGTTCTCATCCCTGCGCAGTACGCTGAGCAATTCTTCCTGTTGCCGGGTCATTCTGGCCAGATCGGTACGGATTTCATCCTGTTGAATATCCACAGCCTCACCCAGCTTAAGCAACATTCTTGCCTGCCAAAGGCCAAGATCAGAGAGGTTCTTTTCTTGCTCCTTTGTTGGTTCAGGAGTATGCTCACCAGATCCTGCCCGGATACCGGTTTGCTCCAGCAGGGTTTTGATAATAGAAGACTCGCGTTCTTTCTCCTGCACAACAGGGATAGCTCCAGCTGACAGGTGCGAAAGATGCCCTGCATACTCATCAGGTCGCAAGCGGATATCCTGGAACAAGGCAAGAAAACGGTCACGGTCTTTGCCAAGGGGAGCTGGACAGGTATAGTTGAGCCAGCTGGATCCTGCCTGCTGATGTGCCATAGCCTGTAACAGGGAGGTCTTCATCTCTGGCAGATCATCTTCAACCGGTCTCAAAAAAACAAGCCGGGGAAAAAGCTGGGATAAAGAAAAAACCACGCCATCTTCCGGCAGGATGTCAGGAAAGATATACGAAAAATCAAAAGACATATGCAAACGCTTCAAGAAAAAATCACGCTGACTCTCATCGCCGGAGTATATCTGCTTTTTCATCTCCGGCTCGGACCTTCAGCACTCAGTATTATAACAGGCACAGCAGCCCAACTCTTGACCACAGCACCATATTGTATTGGTATTACCTGGATTCTGGTGTTATTCCTTCGTTTTCTGCATAAAGGCAAGCAACCTGCCTGGGACAGGATTGCCCGGATTTTCTTTACCATTGGCATCCTGTTTGCTTTGTACTTTGCTCTTTATGAACGGAATGAACGGGCACTGCAAGAGCAGGACTCTCAGCAAAGCAGAATAGAGGGAACAGCACAGAAAGAGTCCATTTAAAAGTCTCCCCGCAATACCGGCTCCACTTCTTCCTCTTTGGAAGGTAACCGATACCAGGGTATCCTGTCACTTCAAAACCACTTTGGAGTGCCCACATTTTCCAACGGAATTGATCACTATTGTTTCCGCATTATCGTGCCGAGGTACGCTGGCCAATTTTGTTTTACTTTTTACATTGGCTATGATAACAAAATATATACCGGACTTTTTTCAGTTATACCACTATTAGGCTTTGTTGCTAATACTCTGCGGCAGCATCGTCAGCATTCCAAAGCAGATCTCTTATAACCAGAAGGAGAATCGGGGGGGGGTACCCAGATTCGCAAGAGATTAGTCCAACTTTCATATAAAAAACATAGAATGTTCATCAGACTCTTCCTCTTTTTGCTTCACTCTACCGCCCTGTGCAGCATATCAATCGGCACAGCCGCTGATGCAGATTCAACCAATATCCCCTATCAGATTGATTTCAGCCAGGCTGGAAAAGACGGCAAAGCCTGGCTCAGGGAACAAGGCTTCAGGTTGCAGCGGGATATGGACGAAGACGGTGCCGTTCAGGTGACCAAGAGCAAGGACGGGAGCGGACTGTGTTTCCATACGGACCAGCCTGCCTTTGCTGTGGCTGTCAAGGACGGGCTTTCTCTAAAAGATATGGAGAAGATTGCTGTGCAATGGAGGGTTGAGCAGTATCCGACCGGGGCTTCCTGGGAACAAAACATTAATCGGGAAGCAATCATGGTGACCCTGTTTTTCGGTCCTCCAGTCAAGGCGGATCGTTTCTATCTGCCTGACACCCCTTTTTTCATCGGCCTGTTTCTTTGTCAGAACGACAAGGTCAATTTCCCGTATTCAGGGAAGAGCTACAGAAAAACATCTCGTTTTGTCTGCCTTGACAGCCCTGACAGCGGTACAGCCATTGTCTCGAATTTCAAAATAGATGATGCCTACCGCAAATGGTTTGCAACAGACACTGTGCCACCTGTCACAGGTATCGGTATTGAGCTGGACACCAGTGGTCTGGACAAGGGACAGAGCAAAGCCTGTCTGAAAAAGATCACTTTCTACAGAAACGAGGAAAGACAGCAGGATGCGACGTTGAAGAACTAAAGCATTGCTGATTTCGAGAAAACAGAAGGTTGATCATGCAAATAATTGAGCACAGCAGTTCTGTTCTTAGAATCGGAAAAGAAGAGCATTCCCCACCTTCTTCGCGAAAGTGCCTTCGGACTGTGGTCCTTACTGCGCTGCCATTCTATTTTCTGCTGTTTCTGTTACCTTTTCTTCAGGATGAATCTGTCAGGCTACATTGCGTTCATATGCAGGAAGGAGCGGTTTCCTGTACGATTGCAGTGTCAGGGATGGATAAAGGGATCAACAGAATCAGGCATCCCTTTCGGGAAGATATTTATGAGGCTGAATATATCTTTTCTGCAAAGGCAGCGATACAGGGAAACAGCCGCAGCCTGCTGCTGGCGACAGAGATGGGAGATATCTCTGTACCATGCTATGACCCTGAAGAGCTGGTCCAAAAGATGAATGACTATCTTCATATCTGCGCTAAGAAACCCAATCCGCCTCCCTCTTATACCTGGACAGACAGCTCTTCCAGACAGGCGATGTATCAACTATGGTCCATACTTTTCCTCACAGGAGGAACCATCGTCGTAGCCTTTCTTCTCTTTGTTAAAAAGCCGGTTCTCTGCACATTCGATAAACAGCAGTGGGTAATGCGGATACAGTATCACAGCATGCTGCGTTGTTCGGAAAAAGAATATGACCTGAGCGGCGTTCAAGAAGCAGGAGTCAGTTATAGCAGCAAAAAAGAGGCACAGAGGTACATGCATCTATGGTACAAGTGCAAAAAAGACACTCCCGGACAACAGGTGCCTCTGATGCGCTCAGAAGCCGATGAAGCCCGGAGGATGAGCCGAGTTATCAACGAGTTTCTCGGAATAGATACACAGGAACGAGTAAAAGAGGTTGGAAGAAACAGATGCCGCAGAGCGTTCGGCTGCCCGCTATTTCTGTTCTTCATCTTTATTGGGTTGTCCTTGTTTTTCGGTGCGTTTTTTATGCTCCTCAAAGGAGACTGGGATGCTGTCGGGCTGTTGTTACTCTCCTGTGTCTGGACTTCTTTCACACTTTTTATAGCTTGGCTTGACGGCCTTTTCATTACTTCCTGACTTACCTCCATTGCCGAACAAGCAGAGGAGCATCGGTGATGGTCCCTTCGACCCAGATGATCGCAAGTTAATAAAACCTTAATCCCTTCAGCATACTGTTGATTATCCTTCGTAAATGTCCGTCTCGTCTTGAGCAATATTTACTGAAGAATCCCTCTGATTCTTGAAGAAAGATATAATAAGTACATTGGCGGCACTCCTTGATCTCACTCACGCAACACTCTCGCATTATACTTTCACAGGCTGATTCACGCAGAGACCAGCAGAACCGCGCTCCATTTCTTTCCTTGCATCTTATAGATACCGCTACGGAACAAACGCCGTATCTCTCAATATTTTTGCCTCCCGGTTCTCTACCACATTTTTTAAATGCCCAACAATGTATTTTGCTGTCATTCATCGCTTCAATTCCACGTTGTTGTATTGTTTTTTGCAATTGAATGATCAAAATATCCTGGTACAACATCACCTTTTCAGACCGCACAATGACGGAGAACAAGGGAAAGGAGAAAAAAGACCGGGTCATGCGCTCTTGGAATCAATCCAGACTGTTCCAGAATCTATGAAGCGATCAAGGTCTTCTTCATAGTCTTCATGTCTCAGGCAGAGTTCCAGTATGAATTCTCTTGCATGACTATACAGTTTTTGCCGTTTTCTTTCGATCTCCTCAGTTTGTTTCTTTGTTGCTATCCCTTCCATTATTCCTTCAATAATTGACTCCAGAATCGGGGTATAGTCGGCAGCATTATCCATTGGAATAAATTCATACCGTACATGCAAGTTATTCAGTATTGAAAGGAGTATTTTTTCTTCTTGGTTTCTCATGATCCTGCTCATTCTTTTTGGTGAATCGTTCACAGATTTCTACTTTTTTTATTATGCAAATCTTTACCATACCAATGTATTGTTATTTTTTTGTAAGAAAGCAGTCAAAAGGACATTAGAAATTCTCTTTTGCTATCACAGGCCGTTTTCAGACTGGACAACCGTGCGGTCAGAGGACAGAGGAAGGATATAATAAAATCGGATAACCTTGTACGATAGCGACCAATAATCACCCAACATCAAAAACTAATACGCTCCTAATCTTTTCTTTATCCGTACGCTCTATTCTCGCAAAAGGAAGTAAGGAGGTGCATGGCGGATGGGAAACCGCATCTCCTGCACTATCGGGCCGGGTTCCCTTTGTTCATCCCTGCCCTGGAGGAATATCGGAGTAAAGATTATGTTTACGGTTGATGAGGTGCTGTCGGATCAATACCCTGGCCTGCATAACAATCCTGTCCTTGGGCCGCCAATACGCCCTGTCCTGCGCAGACTCCTGCGCGAAAAAGATTTTGTCGGTTTTGTCGAACAATACCCCCATGTGCGGGGGATGGATTTTGTTGAACAGGTTCTGGAGCACTTCAACTTCAGTTATGTTGTTTCCGACCGAGATCGGGAAAATATCCCTCCTGCTGGCCGGGTGATCATTATTGCCAATCATCCCATAGGCTCCCTGGACGGCCTTGCCCTGCTGAAACTGGTCCACGAGGTACGCTCTGATGTCCGGGTGCTGGCCAATGACCTGCTCATGTACATCAAACCCATGCACCCTTGCCTGTTGCCGGTCAATAATATGGGCGGGAAGTCCTCACGGGAGCAACTCCGGCATATTTCCTCAGCCCTGCTCAATGAAGAGGCGGTTATTGTTTTTCCGGCAGGCGAGGTTTCACGGCTCGGACCGATTGGGGTCAAGGACGGAAAATGGCACAAGGGCTTCCTTGGTATAGCCGGTCGGGCCAAGGCCCCTGTTCTGCCGATCCATATCACGGGGAAAAACTCTGCTTCCTTTTACACGGCTTCTCTGCTTTGCAGACCGCTTTCTATGGTCATGCTGGTCAATGAGATGTTCAGGCAGGAGAAAAAACAGATCAGGTTTACTGTGGGCAGGATTATTCCCTACAGATCCTACAGCAATCTGCCCCTCAACTCCGAGGAAAAGGTCAAGCTCTTTAAGAAACATCTCTACAGGATCGGCAGGGGCGGAAAAGATGTGCTGCGAACCGAGAGTGCTATTGCCCGGCCTGAGCGACGCAGCGACCTGAAAAGAGAACTCAGGGACGCGGAACTGTTGGGAAAGACACCAGATGGCAAGCTTATCTTTCTCTATACAACCACAGAGTCCTCACCGGTGATGCGGGAGATCGGTCGCTTGCGGGAAATCACCTTCCGGGCCGTGGAAGAAGGCACGGGCAAAAGACGGGATACAGACCGGTTTGACAGCTATTACCAGCAGCTTATCCTTTGGGATGAAAATGACCTGGAGATTGTCGGGGCCTACCGGCTTGCTGATGCTGCCCAGGTCATCCGGCAACACGGCACTCAGGGATTGTACACGGACAGCCTGTTCAATTTTGCGCCTGAACACCGCTGGTTTCTGGATAAGGGGTTGGAGCTGGGCCGCAGTTTTGTCCAGCAACGTTACTGGGGCAAACGCAGTCTGGATTATCTCTGGTACGGTATCGGGGCCTTTCTGACCAACAATCCCGAACACCGCTATCTGTTCGGCCCGGTCTCCATCAGCAACGGTCTGCCCCAGGCTGCCAAGGAACTGCTGGTCTTTTTTTACAGGCTCTATTTTGGGTCAGAAGATGGTGCCTGCTCCAGGAATCCCTTTATCTTTTCCGGCTCTTTGGAACGGCTGGTCCGGGAATTCAGCGGTCTTGATTATGCAGAGGATCTGAAAAAACTGAAGAATCTGCTCCGAAATATGGGAACCAATATTCCCACCCTGTACAAACAGTACTCCTCCCTCTGCAAACCAGGCGGGGTGCGGTTTCTTGACTTCAATGTTGACCCTGACTTCAACAACTGCGTGGACGGTCTGGTTGTGGTGGATATCACGCTGCTGAAAAAGAAAAAACGTGACCGCTATATTCAGGGCTGACTATATACCAGTTTGAGATGATTATGTTTCACAGGAAAAAAACAGGATATAGAGTAATGGCACGACCTTAAGTGGTTGACCACAGGATTACGCCGTTTGTCTTCTTGGTACTGTCAAACGAGGGTAGGCCTTTGGACGACGCTTCACAGCCCGCGGTTCACTGCGACCTGGTCTATTTCCT
>NZ_JALAAI010000095.1:0-15366 GCF_052785085.1 Candidatus Electrothrix sp. | reverse complement strand
GTTAACAGCTCTGGGTATACAACGTAACGGTAAGCTGATTAACGTGAGCCTGAGAGAGCCTCCAACCTGAGGGCTGTCGGGTTATTGCGCCTTATGTCCATTTTACAGAAAGGCTGTCAGGGGCCTGTAATATAATAATTTTATGGATATTCCTGTAGATTTTTGGAAACTGGCAGCTGGCTTGTCGATATTTCTTTACGGCATGTTCCTCTTGGAGGACTCTGTCCGAATCATGTCCGGCAAGGCCTTTCGTCAGATGATTCGCTTTTATACCGATGGTCGTTTACGCTCCATAGGGAGCGGTGCCCTGATCACAGCAATTCTTCAGTCCAGCTCGGCTGTTTCTCTTATGGTGTTGGCCTTTGTCGGTGCTGGCGTCATGACTATGGAAAACGGCATCGGTGTGATGCTGGGGGCTAATATTGGCACAACGCTGACCGCATGGATTGTAGCGGCATTTGGTTTTAAAATCAAAATATCAAGTATGGCCTTTCCTCTGATTGCCTGCTCCGGTCTTATTTCCATGATCATCAATCCGGCTTCAAAAATTTTTCAATTGAGCCGGCTGTTGATCGGCTTTGGGTTCATGCTCCTTGGTTTGAGTTTTATGAAGACCAGTGTAGAGGCGTACACCCAGCATGTTGATTTAACCGCTCTTGTTGGTTACGGTGCCTGGCTTTACCTGCTGTTCGGCATTCTTATGACTGCAATAATGCAGGCAAGTGCCGCAGCTATCGCTATTATTCTCACCGGGCTGAACAGTGGTCTGATCACCTTTGAAATTGCCGCAGCTATGGTCATCGGGGCCAATATCGGAACGACTGTGACCGTACTGCTTGGTGCAATCGGGGGTATACCGATAAAAAAACGGGTAGGAGTCAGCCATCTTATCTTTAATGTGGTTACCGGAATAGTGGCCTTTCTTGCACTCAAACCGTTATCTCATGTGGTTGAGCTGTTTTTTGATACCTCAACCAACGCTGTGATGGGCCTGGCTCTCTTTCATACCCTGTTCAACCTGATAGGTGCGATACTCTTTTTCCCGTTTATCGGTTATATATCCCGCTTGCTTCTTCGTTTTTTTCCCGAACGGAAAGCAGTGCTTACGGTCTACCTGAACAACACACCCACAGAGGTGCTGGATGCGGCCACGTCTTCCCTGCGCAAAGAAACCCTGCATCTTTTTGAGGAATGCCAATTCTATGCCCTAAAGACCTTTGGTATTGATGATAAACTGGTCTTTGATCATACGCTGCCCTTTCAAAAAAATCTCGGTCGCCGAAATACCCTGAGAGATTATTATGAAAATGCCAAGCTTCTGCATGGTGAGATCATTGAATTTTATGCCAAACTCCTGAAGGCCAAACTGGAAGAGGAAGAGGCCAAGGCCCTGGAGCGGATGATCTATGCCTCCCGGAATATCATGAATTCCATGAAGAATATTAAGGGACTTCGACATGATATGGAGGAATTTGACAGCACGGAAAATAAGCATCTGAACCGGCAGTATCGTTTGTTCCGGCGGCGGCTTATCGGCCTCTATCACAGTATCAACAGTTTCTTCGATATGATGGGTAATCATCAGGAGCAGTACCGCATCCTGCTTCGCACGGTAATCCATATTGAACAGCAGGACGCCCAGTTTGTCAGCACAGTTATGGAATTGGCTGCTACAAAGGATGTTGATGAACGGGAGATTTCTTCATTGCTTATGGCTAACCGCCTGTTCAGTCAGTCCTGCCGTCTCCAGGTCTTTGCCCTGAAAGACCTCCTGCTCAGAAAGGAGGAGATTAAGGAGTTTGATCATGCTATGGAGATGAAAGAGCTGCTGGATGAGGAGCATGGGAGGTCGGAAGAACATTGATTTTGGTATAATTTTCAGGCTGACCGTAAAGTTAATCGAGATATTTTATATTATCCCGGACAGCGAAACAAAAAATCCTTGACAAACTCCGGGAGATGCGTTAGCGTTTTTTCTGTCTGATATCTACGTATAAAATATACGTAGATTACGTATTCTTCAGGCTCTCTGGAAATGAAGAGAATCCTGATGAAAAAGATAAACCAAATAATATCTGCCGGGAGGTGATGCAAGAGGTTATGTGACAAACATATTGCTTGAAGCAACAGGAAGTCACCAAAACCAAGAATACACAAATAATAAAGGAGAATTCTATGAAGTTTTCTGTTATAACTGCCAAAATTTTTTTGCTCTGTATAGCCGGGCTGCTTATGACAGTGCCTCTGTCGCTTAAAGCCGCTGAGACAGCTTCTCAAAAAAGCGATGGACAGTCCCAGGCCGGGCAGTCTGTTCAGGCGGATGTTGACAGAAAAGTAACTGATGCGTTTTCAGAGAAACGCCAAAAAGTACTCACTGACGCGGTCGACGCACTTAATGCAACGTGGGATGCGTTAACTGCCCTTGAGAAGAATAAACCCGATCAGGCAATTGAAGACCTTTCGAACGCAACAGGCAAACTTGAGCTGGTTATTGTGCGTTCGCCTGATCTAGCGCTGGCACCGGTAGATGTTGACATTTCCATTATAGATCTGACTGCCGATCCTGCTGTTGCGCGACAGGCTGTTGAAGAAGTGGAAGAACTGATAGAAGATGGCAAGGTGCAGCAGGCCCGACCTCTGCTGGCGCAACTGGCCAGTGAAATTCAGATTCACACCACGAATATCCCTCTGGCAAGCTATCCGGCTGCCATTAAAGCAGTCATCCCCTTGATTGAGGCGGGTAAAACTGAACAGGCCAGAACTGATCTCCTGTTCGCTTTTGATACTCTTGTGGTGACCACGGAGATATTTCCACTGCCCCAACTGCGTGCGGAACTGCTTCTTGATAAAGCCGAAAAACTGGCAGAACAGAAGGATCGTAGCAAGGCAGAAGAAAAACAGCTTAAGGAAAACCTTGACGCTGCTGAAGAATATATTCAACTTGCTCAGATCTTAGGTTATGGGAAAGAAGAAATGTATGACCCTATGTATAAATCCCTTGAAAAGATCAGAGAAAAGGTTGATGGTCAACAGGCCGGAACAGGCTGGTTCGATGAAATCAAACAGCAGTTCAAGGAATGGTTCTAACCATGATCCATAAATAAACAACCCCGTCCCAAGGGGCGGGGGATTGGATAAAGAATCATGTGGGCGACCCAGCTTGGGTCGCCTTTTTTCGTCATTACAGCAGAACAGGATTGCGAGATCCGAGGGCATCTATGCGCAAACCACTGTCTTGTACTCTCCCTCCCTCAACGCCCGGACCAAATCGGCCCTGCTCTGAACAGGAACAGTAAACTGCGTGGGAACTTGACCGAGTTCGTCCAGGGTATGGGCATCACTGCCACCGACCAACCCGACCTGGTAGTGCTCCGGCCAAGACGCAATCGCCTGATTCGCCTGCGGCGTGTTTCTGCCATTCGTTCCCTCAATAATTCGGCACAGTCCTTTTTCCAGCAAGGAAATGTCCGTGGATCTGCCGGGTCGGCAGGGATGGGCAGCGATTGCAACACCGCCAGCGGCCTGCACTGTTGCCAGTACTGCTTCAGTAGGAAGCCCGACAGGGAGTTTTTCAAAAGGGCCAAAGAGAAGAAAATCAACCCCTTGGGTAGCATATTCCATGCCGATAAGGACACAGAGACCGTTTTCCTGCATGCCTTCTTTGATCAGGTCAGTAGCGGCCATGGTATCATGATCCGTGATGCAGACCCCGTCCAGCCCCTTGGCTTGGGCATTATTGAGGATTTGCTCCAGGGTCAGTTGACTACAGGAGGAGAGTATGGTATGAACATGGAGATCGAATTTCATCCCCCGAATATTTTCCATTCCGGCGGGAATGTCAACCCGTTTTTCAACACGGGCAGGGGGACTCGCCTTATAACATGACCTGAAGCGGAGAGATTATGAGCACAAGACGAACCGCTGATCGTTGTATCCTGATTCTCCTTGATGGGTTAGGTGATCGCGCCTATCCCACACTGGGAGATCGCACCCCTCTGCAGGCGGCTCAGACACCACATCTTGATTCTTTTGCTCAAAGTGGCTCCTGCGGCCTCCTTCATGCAGGTCGTCCTGGCATTGCCCTGCCCAGTGAAAACGCCCATTTTGCCCTGTTCGGTTATCAGGAGCAGGAGTTCCCTGGTCGGGGGCTGTTTGAGGCCCTGGGGGCTGGATTGGATATCAGGCCGGGAGATATCGCCTTTCTCGTTCATTTCGGAGCAGCTGAGGTCCGGGAGCAGATCCTTTTTCTGAAAAAACATCGTCCTAAAACTTCCTCAGAAGAGACAAGGGCCTTCATAGAGGCGATTTCCTCATACACCTGCACTAGGAATGATGGTGACGAAACAGAGTCTATTCAGATAGATTACCTGCCGACCAAGGGCCTGGACGGCATTCTCCGGCTGCGTGGAAAAGGGTTGAGCCGCCAGGTCACTGATACCAGCCCTCCCCAGCATGAACACCCCCTGCTCATGGCACTGCCTTACCGAAACGCGGACGATTTGCCTGCTGCCCAACGCACAGCTGCGGCCCTGAACAGCTATATCGCCTGGTCGCATATCACTCTGAGCAAACACCCACTGAACCGGAAACGGCAAGAAAAGCAACAGGAACTGGTCAACGTTCTGGTTACCCAACGTCCTGGAACATCCGGAAAAATTCAGCCTTTTGCAGAACGCTGGGGAATCCAGGGCGCATCTTTAGCCTCCGGTCTTATGTATTGGGGGCTGGCAAGTTACCTGGGAATGCGGGTGGAACAGGTCAAGGATACTGATAATCCGGGCCAGGATTTGGCAGAACGATTGCAGCTTGCGGACTCTTTGGGCAAGGAATACGAGTTTCTTCATGTCCATACTAAGGCCCCGGACGCAGCAGCCCATACCAAGGATCCTCACAAGAAAGTCGCTGCCATCGAATCCCTGGACAAGGGCATAGGCGAAATGCTGCCGAACTTACTTGATGGACGCACCGTTGTTATCATAACAGCTGATCACTCCACCCCCAGTGCTGGCCCTCAGATTCATTCAGGGGAGCCGGTTCCCATTGCCGTGGCCGGGCCGGGTATTCGTCGCGATCTGGTGACTGGCTTTGATGAGGTGCAATGCGCTCCCGGATCCCTGGGATGGGTGCAGGGCCAAGACCTCATGCCCATGGTGCTCAATTTTCTTGACCGGGCAAAGCTGGTGGGTTTGATGGATACCCCGGATGATCAACCCTATTGGCCAGGCAAGAGGACACCGTTTAGACTGTAATCTCAGTTCCCCTTCAATATCAGGAGGTACCCATGATCAAGACAGGCGTTATTCATGGTCGTTTTCAGATTCTCCATAATGATCACCTGAAATATCTCCTGGCTGGCAAGGCCCGATGCGAGCATCTGGTGGTGGGTATCACCAATCCTGACCCCTGCCTGACCAAGGATGACACCGCAGATCCGAAACGAAGCTCGGACAAGGCCAATCCCTTCACCTATTTCCACCGTTACCAGATGGTTCGTGCAGCCCTGACTCAGAGCGGTGTGGACGAAAAAGACTTTTCAGTGGTTCCCTTCCCTATCAATTTTCCAGAACGATACCACTATTACCTGCCTATGGATGCCACCTTTTTTCTCACCATCTATGATGAATGGGGGGAAAGAAAGCTGGAAATGTTTCATAGTCTTGGCCTGAAAACAGAAGTGCTTTGGCGAAGAACATTGGCTACCAAAGGTTTATCTGCAACTGATATCCGGGAAAAGGTGGCTGCTGAAGAGCCTTGGCAGCATCTTGTGCCGTCCGGTGTTGTCGCAATTATCAAGAATACCCTGAGATAGGGAGCACGTTCAGGTTGGTCACTTGTCTGCGGGCTAAGGTGAAGTTATTGGAGGATGTTCTGGGAGAGAGAGCAGACTGGTTATGAGGGAGGGAGATAAGCAGTTATCAGTGAGGCTCAAAACTACTTATCTCTCTCCTTCCTAAGCAGGTACTTTTGCATCTCACAAACGTTATTGACTTTATCTCATACGTGCTTGTGAGATGAGGTCATGCATACACTGGTCGGTCAGAGCAGACGGAGGACTGTTCACGCAAGTTGATAAATCAAAGGTCGAAAACGAGGTTCAGGTATCGCTTCTTTACGATTTCGGGCTGCCTCAAGCCATGCCTCTTTCGCCTTCAACACTTCCCTCAGTGCTTCTTGCTGAGTTTCACCAAATGCCGAGCAATGTTTCAAATCAGGAATATCAGCAATATACCCATCATCTTTATCGCTGTAAAACACATTGACATGGTAGTCCTTCATTATTATTCCTCAAGTTGAAGGTTGTATCTCTCGATAATATCAAGCAATTGCTTTATCTGGTATGGTTTTGCTTTCCCCTTAACATTCTGTAAGTTTACCAGATCAGACACATCGGGATGGCCAAAAATATGATGACTGCCACGGATACGCTGTAAACTAAATCCGAACATCTCGGCACAGGAAACTGCTTCCGAAAATCGGATATTTTTTGAACCGGATAAAATTTTCCGCAGTAATTTACGCTTTCTCATGCAATCTTTTTAACTGTATGGAATTGGACATCATCACCTTGTTGCAGAAAGATTACTTTTCAATAAACAACTGAGACAAGACAGCACCCTGAACTTTAATCTAAATTTTGCCGTTGTCAGCGGATCAAGTATAGTGCCTGAGTGCGCAAACTATTTCTCTATTTCATCCTTCAACCGTGTCCATAATGGTTTAAGCTGCTTTCTGATAGCGTTTGATTTCATAATATCTGCACTCCTGAATCCGTATCTTACAAAACTCCTTTTGCCAAACGCCGAGCAATGTTTCAAATCAGGGATATCAGCAATATATCCATCATTTTCATCGCTGTTAAATACATTGACTATTTGAGGTAATCTCTTGTTTTATTCAAACAGTGAGAAAATGGCTGAAAATCCTCCTCAAAGACCATTATCTTATTTCGTCTGAACGAGTTGTCGGCCATTTTTTTGGATTCGGTTATCGTGAGATACAGATATTCATCAACAGTATACTGAATATCAAAAAAATATGTGCTTTTTCCGGCAAAAACTTTCTCGGAAAACAGTTCGTTCATATCTTTCCTTATGTTCATAAAATTTATAGCCCTCCCAAAACCGTTGGAAAATACTTGAAACCAGTGTTCGAAGATTCTGATCTGACGTGTTCCTCTTTTCCATGATTCGGAAACCGACAAACACCTCTTTCCGGTTCTTGCATCATAACGGATATCGAAGAGGTATGTTCGTCCGCCCGCCGGAAGCTCTTCTGAATACAGCCTTTCTTCGTTTTTTAACGAATGACCGTTTCGGATTCCGTGAAGTTTGCCATGACACTTTCCACAGACAACAAGAAGGTTATCAACATGATCATCTTTGTATCTTTTCGGATAGGCGATATGATGTACCGCCTTGTAAGGTTCGCTACAGAAATCACATTTGTAATTTGATCGCTCTAGGGCCACGCGTCTCAGTTCTTCCCAACGCCTCGAACCTAGATAATTATCGTAACTTCTTTTGCGAAACTTTTCAAAAAAATCACTTATATTTTGAAATATTTTCATGCAAAAATGATGAGTTGAAAAACAAAAAATTGTCAGTGTAATTTTGTTGAATCTGCCTAAGCATTGCTGATCGGCTATTCCTCCCCGACAAGGGATAAACATGCTGTTATTAGAAATAATAACATATCATCCGGTATGGTAACACCAATAAAACCAGCTTGTCAACATCCCTCACAAAACAACTCCTCTTCCCCTCCCCCAATCTCTTTCACCAGCTAACAAAATTCTAACATTCCCCTAATCACCCTATAATTTATGCTCAGTATAAATAGCGACAATACAAAAGATGGTCAGCATACAGGGCCGGAAGAAAAAATCTGTTCAGCAGTGGAAATATATGTCGGACAATATGAGTGACACAGAAGAAAAAAAGGTACCAACAAGGGCCTCTGCAATGGAGCGGGTTCAGCTCGGTTTGGCTAAGCGGCGGCGCAAAGAAGAGCGGTTCAGAAAATTGAGTTTTTCAGCCGTGATATTGAGCCTCAGCTTTCTTGTGCTCCTGTTCGCCTCAATTATTTCCAATGGCTGGCCAGCGTTTCAACGGACAGATATCCTGCTTGATATTCATTTTGACAGCGAAGTTCTGGATGTGGACAGCCTGGTTAAAGCAAATTACGGCAAGCTGGTAAAGCAGTCCATGCGGGAACTCCTGCCCGATGTCACATCACGGCACAATAAGCGGGAAATGTACAGGTTAGTCAGTTCAGGGGCCTCGTATGAATTGCAGAAAATGGTGGTGGCTGACCCAACCCTGATCGGCAAGACAGTTTCCTTATGGCTTCCAGCTGATGACCTGCCTGATATGCTGATGAAGGGCAAAATTAACAGGAATCTCCCGGAAACAGAGCGTCCTATATCTGATAAACAGATTCAATGGATTGATCAACTTATCGCTCAGGGACGACTGGAACAGCATTTTAACACCACTTTTTTTCAGGCAGGTGATTCTCGGGAACCTGAACTGGCCGGAATCAGGGGGGCGTTGACCGGGTCAATGCTTACCTTATTTGTCACCTTGCTGCTCTCTTTTCCTGTGGCTGTGGCTGCTGCGGTTTATCTGGAAGAATTTGCCCCCAAGAATAGATGGACCGATCTGGTTGAGGTGAATATTAATAATCTTGCGGCAGTTCCTTCTATAGTCTTTGGTTTATTAGGCTTGGCAGTTTTTTTGAATTTCTTTGGAATGCCCCGTTCCTCACCCTTGGTCGGAGGCGTGGTGCTTTCCCTGATGACTTTGCCAACCATTATTATTGCCAGCCGGGCCTCATTAAAAGCTGTGCCGCCCTCTATTCGCGAGGCTGCCCTGGGCGTGGGCGCATCCAAGATGCAGACCGTGTTTCATCATGTTATTCCGCTGGCTATGCCTGGAATGATGACCGGAACCATTATCGGTCTTTCTCAGGCCTTGGGTGAAACCGCACCGTTATTGATGATTGGCATGGTGGCCTTTATTGTTGATATACCGGGGAGCATGACAGATCCGTCAACTGTCCTGCCTGTGCAGATTTTCCTCTGGGCTGATTCCCCGGAACGGGCCTTTGTTGAACGGACTTCTGCTGCCATTCTTGTCTTACTCATGTTTTTGATCTCAATGAACGGTTTAGCAATTTACCTGCGCAGAAAATTTGAACAGCGGTGGTAAGTGTTCCACTCGCTTTTATTGTGGCACCAAATGTGAACCAGGGGCTATCCATCTCCTACAAAAAAAACAGCCTCTGGTTTGCATCTTTTTAACTTAATGAATCTTATGAACGAGAAAGGAGTGAAAGGAAAGAAAATGAAGAAAACTTTATTGATTGCAGCTTGTATGCTGCTGGCTTCGGATGTCTGGGCAAGTGGAAGGGATTATGTCTCTATTGTGGGTTCATCCACAGTTTATCCTTTTGCCACCACAGTTGCGGAACGATTTGGTAAAACCAGTTCCTTTAAGACCCCAAAAATCGAATCAACCGGTTCAGGTGGCGGAATGAAGCTGTTCTGTGCCGGCACCGCCATTGACACCCCGGATATCACCAATGCCTCGCGCAGGATTAAAAAGTCTGAATACGATTCCTGTATGAAAAACGGGGTCAAGGAGATCGTTGAGGTCAAAGTAGGTTATGATGGCATTGTGTTGGCCAACTCAAAAAAAGCTCCACGCTTCAAATTGAGCAAAAAAGACATCTACCTTGCTCTGGCCCGAACAGTGCCGGACCCCAAAGGCAGCAAAACCTTTGTTGACAATCCCTATACAACCTGGAAGGAAGTAAATGCCTCCTTGCCTGATACAAAAATTGAGGTTATGGGGCCTCCTCCCACCTCAGGAACCCGTGATGCCTTTGATGAATTGGCTATGCAGGGTGGTTGTAAGACCTTTCCCTGGGTAAAGGCGATGAAAAAGACCGATAAAGAACAATTCAAGGCTGTTTGCCAGGCGTTGCGCGAAGACGGACCCTATATAGAGGCCGGTGAAAATGACAACCTGATTATCCAAAAGCTGGAAGCTAACCCTGATTCTCTGGGCATTTTCGGCTTCAGTTATCTTGACCAGAATGCTGACAAAATCCAGGGTAGCATCGTCGACGGAGTTGAGCCTTCTTTTGATAAAATTTCTGACGGAAGCTACTCTATCTCGCGTTCACTGTACATGTACGTAAAAAAATCGCATGTCGGGGTTGTGCCGGGACTGGAGGAGTATCTGGCTGAGTTCACCAGTGACCGTGCCTGGGGTGAAGAAGGCTATCTCGCTGAAAAAGGTCTCATTCCCATGCCGGAAGAGGAACGTACACAGGTCGGGAAAGCCGTGAACGAGCTGATTCCTTTGCAGATGTAAGAATCCCGGTAGTAGGGACACGGCATGCCGTGTCCCTCCTTATTTATGCACACAGAAGCTGTTGGAAGAACATTCCGGCGGCCCGAGAGGAATGAAGATGATCACAGCAGAACATACATCCATGAATAAAGCGCCCTATTTTGCTGGCTATGGAAAGGAAGCGTATGAAGTTATACCGACTTCCTCTATCCTTGCCAGCCAGAGAACGCTGTCCGAGGAGAAAGAACAGGCCAGGGAGGAAACCGTTGGCGAGCCCTTTGTTGATGCCCCTCGTATGACCTGTCGTGGTGTCGATGTTTGGTATGGCGACAAACAGGCTATTATGGATGTAAATATTGATATTGGCAAAAATCAGGTGCTGGCCATGATTGGCCCGTCTGGCTGTGGCAAGTCAACATTCCTTCGCTGTTTAAACAGGATGAACGATACCGTGCCTATCTGTCGGGTGGGCGGTGAGATTATTTTGGATGGGATGAACATCTATGATAAAAAAATAGATGTGGTGCCCCTCCGTGCCCAGGTTGGCATGGTGTTTCAGAAGCCCAATCCCTTTCCCAAGTCTATCTATGATAATATTGCCTATGGCCCAAAGATTCATGGGCTGGTGAATAATCAGGCTGAAACCGACGAAGTGGTGGAGTATTCTCTGACCAGGGCCGGGTTATGGGAAGAGGTTAAGGACAGATTGGATCAGCCGGGAACCGGACTTTCCGGTGGCCAGCAGCAACGTCTTTGTATTGCCCGTGCTATTGCTGTTCGTCCAGAGGTGATTTTAATGGATGAACCCTGTTCAGCCCTTGATCCCATTGCCACAGCAACAGTGGAAGATTTAATTGATGAGTTGCGCCAACAGTACACAATAGTTATTGTAACGCATAACATGCAGCAGGCAGCCCGGGTATCTCAGCGGACAGCCTATTTTCATCTTGGTAAGCTTATTGAGGTTGGTATTACAGACCAGCTTTTTACCAACCCTGGTCACCAGTTAACAGAAGACTATATTACAGGGCGTTTTGGTTGAGGAGATTGTGATCCGGTCGCATTAACAAAGACCTACAAAGGGTTAGCTGAAAAAATATTTTTTTCTTCAAGAACGGAATATTTTATGTATAAAATATGGTATAAATAAAGTATAAAATATTGTACCAGGAAGAAAATGAGAAGCGTTTCTTGGGAAATGCAAAAAAGAGAAGAATACAAGGAGAGAGAGAGTATGAAGAAAGTCTATACAACCAGTGCAATCACCATGACTGTTGGTGCGATGCTGCTCGGTGGTGCTGTGTCAGCCTCAGCCCTTGAGGTGAAGTCAGGGAATGATAAGGTGGGTCTTAAGTTGTATGGTCATGTTAACCGGGCAGTGATGGCTGTTGATGATGGCAATGACAGCAAGATTTTCCACGTTGATAACTCGCACTCTGAGAGCAGAGTCGGCCTGAAAGGAAAGGTCAAGGCATCCGAGACCTTGACTATCGGGGGAAATGTCGAAGTGCAGTGGCAGTCCAACCCGTCTCACAAAGTATCAATGGATGAAGAAAGCATTTCCGCTGAGCTTAAAGAGCGAAAGATGGAAGTCTACTTTGATTGCGACAAGCTTGGTAAGCTTTCCATAGGAAAGGGAGATATGGCTTCTGATGATACTTCAGAAGTGGATCTCTCCGGGACTGCTTTGGCCGGTAACTCTGGAGTTGCTGACGCAGGTGAAGGCTTTAACTTTTATAATAACAATGCTGTAGCGGATGCTGAAAGCATGGCTGTCGGTGATATTTTTAACCAGATGGACGGCTTGAGCCGAAAAAGTCGTGTGCGTTACGACACCCCGAGCTTAGGTGGTTTTTCTCTCGGTGTATCTTCCGGGGAAAAAGAACGTGCTGATGCCGCATTGTTCTATGCAGGTGAGTTGGCCGGTGGCACCAAGTTGGAAGCTGCTGTGGCCTATTCTGATCCAGGTGAGGGTAAGGACTACACCCAGATCAACGGTTCTGCATCTGTTCTGTTCGGCTTTGGACTCAACTTTACTCTGGCGGCCGGTTCCCGAGACCTGGATGATATGCCGGCAGGTGGCGATGATCCGATGTTTACATACGGTAAAATTGGTTATAAAACCAAGATTTTTTCTATCGGTTCCACAGCCTGTTCCTTTGATTACGGGATGTTTGAGAATATAGGACATCAGAATACTGAAGAAGAAGGCACTGCCTATGGTGTGCAGCTTGTTCAGAAATTATCTGATTACAATACACAGCTGTTTGCAGCCTATCGTAATTTTGAACTGGAAGACAATACCGGTGCTGATTACGAGCCGATCTCCTTGACTATGGCCGGTGCGCGGATAAAGTTCTAATCAAGAGCGTTTGATTCTTTCTTGGGGGCGTCTTACAGGACGCCCCCTTTTTTTTTGTTCCCTTTCATTATCCAGACCGGCTTGATAAAGTTATATTTACCCGTCACTGTATTTCCTAAACAAAGAACGCACCTGAAAGAAATATTTTTTTCTTCCAAAACGCAATTGTTCATGTACAATAGCTATGTCTTGGAAGACAAGATATTGTACCGGGAGGAGTATGAGAGACGTTTCTTGGGGAAGTACAAAAGAGAAGAAGAATAAGGAGAAAGAGAATGAAAAAAGTTTACACAATCAGTGCAGTAACTATGACTACCAGTGCCTTGCTGCTTGGAGGTGCCGTATCAGCCTCAGCTCTTGAGGTGAATTCAGGTAACGATAAGGTAGGGCTTAAGCTGTATGGTCATATCAACCGGGCAGTTATGGCTGTTGACGACGGCAACGAAAGCAAGGTTTTTCATGTTGATAATACCAATTCTGAAAGCAGATTCGGCATCAATGGAGAAGTGGCGGCATATGACTTCCTGACAATAGGTGGAACTGTTGAAGTGGAATGGCAATCCAACCCTTCACATAAAGTATCAATGCAGGAAGAGAGCATCTCCAGCGAACTTAAAGAACGAAAAATGGACGTTTATTTTGATTCTGAAAAGCTCGGTAAATTGTCCGTAGGGCGGGGGGATATGGTCTCAAATGGAAGCTCGGAAGTTGACTTGTCCGGCACCGGTGTTGCTGGTAACTCCGGTGCAGCCGATGCCGGTGGTGGCTTTGCCTTTTATAATACTACTCCTGTAGTAGTGGGTCAGGGTGAAGAGGCTAAGAGCATTACAGTCGGTGATGTTTTTGACCAGATGGACGGATTGAGCAGAAAGAATCGCGTACGCTATGATACCCCTGGTTTTGGTGGTTTTTCTCTGGGAGTTTCCTCTGGAGAAAAAGAGATGGCTGATGCCGCCCTGACATACTCTGGTAAATTCGGTGATGGCACCAAGTTGGAAGCTGCTGTAGCCTATTCCGACCCAGGTGAGGGTAAGGACTACACCCTGATCAGCGGTTCTGCGTCTGTCCTGTTCGGCTTTGGACTTAACTTCACTGTGGCAGGCGGTTCCCGTGACCTGGATGATATGCCCGCTGGCGGTGATGATCCGACCTTTATGTACGGTAAGATCGGTTATAAGGCGAAGATGTTCTCTGTCGGTTCCACAGCCTGTTCGTTTGATTATGGGGTGTACTCCAATATCGAAACCCAGGACACTGAAGAAGAAGGCACGGCCTATGGTGTTCAGCTTGTTCAGAAGCTGTCTGAGTACAACACTGAGATTTTTGCAGCCTACCGTAATTTTGAACTGGAAGATAATACCAGTGCAGATTACGAGCCCGTCTCGTTGGCTCTGGCCGGTGCCCGGATTAAATTCTAAGTTAGAACACACCCGGTCTTGCAAGACCGGGCTATTTTGGGCAAGTCCCTCCGGGACGCTGTTTCAACGGCGGGTACGGAGATAACTGTTTTGCAAGGGACGTTCTTCAGGAGCGTCCCTTTTTTTGTTTTTTATTCTATTCCCGGTAGAGATAGTCTTCTGTTAGTTCCTTCTGGTATTCTGTAACCTTGATAGTTCCCAGGTATTTATTAACCAAGGGATATCCTTTTTCCGCCCAAGTCTTGATCCCGCCCTCAGCAAGATACACATTTGTATAGCCGTATTTATAAAGCATACCAGCAAAATAAGAAGCGCGATGTTTGGTTCGACAAGTGACCCAAATCTCAGCGTTCGGGTCTGTTATTTTCTTGTATAATCCGTAAGCGTGGCCGGAATGCACATTACTGGAGTTTAAAATATGTCCGACATCGAATTCAGCCTTTGTCCTGACATCAATAATAACCGCCTTGCTCTTTCCGCTTTGAATCTCCTGCCATTTTGCGTACAGATCATCCGCGGTTTTCATCTTGTCCTTGGGAATAGCTGCTCTGAGTTTCTCGTAAAACGCTGTTTCACCAGCCTTGAGATCCGCAGCAGCAAAAGAGCTAACAGGCAGGATGAGTGTAAGAGCCAGACCGGCAAGGCATAAGGCTGTTCTTTTCTTTTTCATCGGATTTCCTCCTTATCACGAAATTTATTATAATTACGCATTATTGCGCTTAAATCTTCTCAAGCCTTGTTTTAATATACTTCAACGGCGGAGTTCCCGACCAAGTACAGGCCAGATTAGGCGGCAGCAGAATATTACTGTTAAAGCCCTTAAACTTCGGATATTTGGGATCGCCTTCCAGACCGTATTTTCCACCAAATCCCCCCGCAGTCGCCAAAACCCCTTGGCGAATCCCCCAAGTCACCTTGGCTGTGGCTTGGACTTCTCCCCAAGGTGAGGTAATGAGTACTTCATCGCCATCGGCGATATTGCGCTGTTTGGCATCCTGATAATTTATCCAGACCGGATTGGAACCACATTTTTTCATCAACGCACTATTCCAACAGGTTGAGGTGTGTTCATGTTCTGTTACCCTGAAATAGCCCATCAGCACTCTACAGTCGCAAGTTCTCAACGGTTCCCGGTGAATTAAAGCTGTGTTGAAATTTGCGCTGGATTACCCAGTTTCCCTGGCCCACGCATTCGAATTTTGAAAAATCTTATCCTCAATTTTCCCCT
>NZ_JALAAI010000094.1:0-15430 GCF_052785085.1 Candidatus Electrothrix sp. | reverse complement strand
CGCACTCTCTGGCACTACATTAAGAATCCGAAAATCTGTGATGAGTAATTACAGATATTTGAAAGAGGAGCAAGGCCCCAAAAAGGACTTTTTTTCGTGTTTTGAGCACAAATCCTACGAACTTGGGTTATCTGAACGCTATTAAACTTTGGGAGGAGACACGCAATTCCGCCCAAATGGATGACATCAGGGCGATGATGGCAGATAAGGCGGCTGCGGCATATCAACGAGCCGTTGCAATGCTTATGCAGTTCCAGGAATCGCATCAAGCCTTTGACATGGCGGAACGTGCCCGTGCCCGCTCGCTTCTTGATCAGACAGGCAGTTTTGAGATGGCAGACGCACCAGAGCTTATGGAAAAGGAACAGGAAGTGCGGAATGAAATTCATCAGCTGGAGTCACAGTTACGTGATATTGAACAATCCGCTCAAACTAAGAGACGTCGCTTAAAAAAGCTTGATAAAGAATATGAACTGACTAATCAAGAAACGATAACTACACCTGTATTAGCGAAGAAAAAACAATTATTACTTGCTGAAATAAAAAAGTTAAAAGCCGAGTTGGCAACAGAGTATTCTGCGTCCCGGTTAAGCAAACAACTCAAGGATGCCTACTTTAACTACCTGTCTGTTCTGACACGAATCAAATTATCTAAGTCAGCCAAGTCCAAGCTGAATAAGCAAGATTCACCATCAACGTCAAATCATGTCGCCTCATGGAGTGATGTGCAGCAGATGTTGGCACCTGACACAACGTTGCTAGAATACTATATCTCCCCTGAACAAACTTTTGCCTTTGTTCTCACACATGATACGTTTCATGCAGTGTCAATCCCTATAATAGAATCTGATATAGAAAAGAGAATCAGCAAGCTCCCAGAGGCAAGACAACATGGAGGAAATATCTACTTCCAGCAACTGTATCAGCTCCTCTTTCAACCAGTTCGTCAATATATTTCGACAAGTAAGTTATATATCGTTCCTCATGGAATCTTGCACTATCTGCCGTTTTCTGCTCTTCATGACGGAAAGCAATACTTGGTTGAGCAATACACGATGGCTAATCTGCCAAGTGCAAGCCTACTGTCTATTATTCACAAAAAGACACAACCTTCGGAAGGAAGTAAAGATACAATGGTAGCATTTTGCAAGTCAGAAGCAGAAGGAATTGGAACTGCTGAAGTTTGTCCGCAGGCGAAAAAGGTCGCTGAATTATTTGAGGCAAAGATATTTCAAGAGGATGCCGCTACGGAAACAGTTTTCAAGCAGCAAGCTGCGTCTGCTGACTATATTCATATTGCTGCACATGGAGAGTTTAAGTTAGACACGCCTTTGCTTTCCCGTATGTATCTGTCTGCAGATGACAAGAATGACGGTTTTTTAGAGGCTTCAGAAATATTTAACCTTCATCTTGCCAAGAATGTTCAATTGGTTACGCTCTCTGGCTGTGAAACAAATATGACAGGCCGCAAGGAGTCAGAAAAAATAGACAGCAATACGGTAAGTGCCGGGGATGAAATCGTCAGTCTGAATCGTGCGTTTATTTCTGCCGGAGCACCCTCTATTTTGTCAACGCTTTGGCAAGTCCCAGATGAATCAACAGAAAAGTTGATGCTGAAATTTTACAGATACCTCACACAAGGGTACAGCAAAGGTGCTGCCTTACGCTGTGCTCAAGAAGCTATGCTGCAACGTGTCAGTCCTGCCAAATGGGCTGGTTTTGTGTTAACGGGGGATATTGGAAACGGCAAAGAAGGTGGTGCTTCATGTCCAGACGCAACAGTAGGAATAGACTGAACAGCAGGGAGTCATCTACACATATCCAGACGGTAGAAGAATACAGCCGCAAACTCGAACTACTGGAAGACGGTTCTGAAGGCTTACTTGCCGTGCTGCTGCTGCGCGATCAGCTACAGAATGCCATATCATCAGAGGGATCATACCCTGACGACGAGCTGCAACGACTTGTAAGATTAGATAAACAACTAAAAAGCATCGTTCTGAAAACAGAAAGTATAAAGAATTTGTCTGAGTACCGCAGGACGTTCTTTCCTGCTGAGGAGTATTGGTGGTGGTACATTGATCAGGAGGCTTCCGCGCAAGAGGAAAAGAAAGACCTGCTATGGAACGTTGGCACAGTGCTTCTGGTTACAGCGAGTTCCGCGTTCACTATGGAGATCATCAAACGGCTCTGGGTCGGCACGCCAGATACAATTTCTTTCTTTGGCTCGGCAGTGAGTTTAGCTCTAACCAGTAGTGCATTTACCAAACAAGGACGTGAGATAGGAGAAAAACTTTTAGAAAAGATTCCTCAACTGCAACGAACAGCTCATGCTGAAGCAAAGTTTGCCACCTCTGTTATCGCCGCCTTCCTTGTCTTTGCAATATGGCTCTATGGAGTGCCGAAATTAGCCGTATATTATAATAATAATGCGATGAAATTGAAAAATAATCACATGCCAACTCAGGCTCAATATTATTTTCAACGTGCAGCGGCGTTAGCTCCTGAAAAGGCTCCGCCATGTTATGAACTTGGCAGATTATATGAGCATGCTGGACAGATTGACAAGGCAACAGTTTGGTACGAAAAAGCATTGGAACGTGACTTAAATTTTCTTGGTTCATACAATGCTTGCGGAAGGATGTATATCCTTAAAAAGAAATACGATTCTGCTATCTTGATTTTAAGGGCAGGTTTGCGAATAGCAAAAAAATCTTCCAAGGATAGTATGGAATCGGACATTATTATGCTTTACCGATACAGATTGCTACAGAATTTAGGATGGACGTATTATGCCCACGAGCAGTATAAACTTGCTCAAGAAGTATTAGAGCAAGCTGTTGCATTAGAAAAAGATGTGACACATCCGGTCAGCATAGACGCTCCGGTGCATTATTTTTTGGCCTCGGCCTTGGATAAGTTGGGGAACAAAAAAATGGCATGTGAGCATTGGGAGATAGCCTTACGCTATCCTGCTGATTCAGGATTTCTCTACCAAGAAGGATGGCAAAAGATGATCAAGGAACGAAACCAAAACTGTGATCAAGGAGGATGGCAATGAAAAGGTTTTGTCTGACAAGTATAGCATGTTTTTTTATGATTTTTTCAGTCTGTTCGCCATATCCTGTAACTGCTGAGGAAAACAAAAATAATGCAGCACTTCATTTCCTTATTGAAGGAGAAGGCACTTCGCTTAGCCGTAGTCATGATGCAGGATACATCCCTGTTTTTGTCGGTACGCAAGTTCAGCGTGGTGATCTGATTCGGCCTGAACAGGGAAGAACAGTAAAAATTTTATGCAGTGATTTGTCATTGCATGAGATAAGCAAAAAATCTCCCCTCCCTTGCTCTGACGAAAACAGCCTTCTTTTTGTTGACGGTTTTCATATAGAAAAACCTATGGGATCAGGTTCAATAATTCCGTATATTCTGCATCCTCGTAGAACTGCTATTCTTGATCAGAACCCGCTGTTGCGCTGGTACGACACTGGAGCAAGCAGCTATACAGTAAAAATTATGGATGAAGCGATTAACCTGATCTGGCAGGATCGTGATGTAAAACAAAATGAGAGCAAATACCCAGGCCATCCTGAACTCAAGCCGGGAAAAGAATATTTGCTTTTGGTAACTGACAATGATACTGGCAGCTATTCTGGTAATGATCCGATGGACAAGTTGGGATTTCATTTGTTAGATGATCAAACTCGAAAAAAGGCAGAGAGCTATGTTGGCAAAATAAACCTGTTGAATTTACCTGATGAATCAAAGAGCTTTGCGATAGCTATGTATTACACTACGCAAGGAGTCTATGGAGAGGCGTTATCCTTATTAAATGGCATCAATTCCAATATGCTTACTCCTGCTATGGAACTCTGGCGTGGGCATATCTACGGAGAGATGAGTCTATATAAGGAAGCAGAGACTGCATATAACAAATCTCTCAATCTCGCTAAGACTAAGGGGGATATATATACTCAAGCACAAGCTGCTGATGGACTTTGGTGCGTTACCAGAAAACAAGAATTTCAAAATGCCTCAATGGAACTTTACAAAAAGTCAGGAGAATATCAGTTCAAGTCTTTATGTGAGAGATGAACGATAACGTAATAGAAGGGAAAGGAAAATAGTCTCTCTGCCCTGCCAAGTGGTTGATGCGGAATTCCTCGGCTACGAAACCCTGATCCGTTTTCAACTCATTACTCCGTTCACAACAGCATTAGATACCGCTGGCCAGACCTTTTTTACCGCCCGGATTTTTCAGCAGCTGCACTGCGCGGTCGATGAAAAAATTACCCTGGATGTCGATCCGGGTGGAGCCTGCTTTTTTGATCAAAGCGGGGCGGCGGTGTGAAATAAAGGCTTAATATGAACCGTTGGATTTTCCGTCTGCCTGAGCCGCTTCCCTGGTGGATACATTGGTAGATGTACTGGACTGCCTTGAGAGAAATTGGTGCGTAAGGTCTCATAATCTGATACAATCCACCTTTAAAATTAATGGGTATATCAACAATCCGCTGGAGTAACGGCGATAAGGAGAACAATAATGGCAGAAATAAAATCCACAATGGAATTGGTCATGGAACGTGCTGCCCGCATGGGCAGGGCAAGTAACGAAGAAGTACAGCAGGAAGAAATACAGCGATCCGGGATGAAGCTGGCAGCTGATTTTTTGGACGGAAAGATTGATAGCCTCATGACCACCTTGGCAGAACAACCTGAGGCTCAACAGATGAGCATTCGCAGTGGCATGGTGGAAACCCTGCTCCGTAATATCTTCCTCCACCGCGATGAACCGGGCAAAGAGCGGACTGACAAGGCTACCCAGGGAATCCGGGAAATCAGCGGTAATGCTGGCGAGGTGGGCAGGATCTGTGCTGAAATGCAGAACATCTTGGGTCAGTATAATCAGCACCGGGAGCAGCTCCACCAGCAATTGGAAGAGCAGATCCGTATGCAATATGAGCAGATGCTGGCCCAACAGGCTCAACAAGGCGGTGGTGTAAACCTGGAGCAGGCATTGGAAGCCAAGATCAATGAAGAGCTTGGCAAGATGGAGGCCGAGTTGACAGACCAGTATAATCAGGCCCTGGAGCAGTATAAGGGAGCTATCCGAGAACGGTTGCGCTAGGGAGGAGGAAGAGAGGGACTATCTCTTCCCTTCTTCTTTAGCCAGAAAGACTTTCCGTAATTTATAGAAGTAATCAAGCCCTGACCACAGTGTCAGCACCAAAGCAACATAGACCACGGCAAGACCGATATGATGGAGATACGGGATAGGAAGGAGGCCCAGTGGAAAGATCAAGGTGCCAAGACCAATATACTGTAAAATGGATTTGATCTTTCCCAGCCCACTGGCAGCAACCACAATCCCGGAGGACGAGGCCATACCCCGCAATCCAGTGACCAGCAACTCCCGGGAGAGAATCACTAAAGCAATCCAGGCTGGAAGGCGTCCCAATGGGATAAGCATGATCAGTGCTGTGGCGACGAGCAACTTATCTGCCAAAGGATCCATGAGCTTACCAAGAGTCGTCACCGCTTCAAAACGACGGGCAACATAGCCGTCAACCCAGTCAGTGGCCGCAGCAATGGTAAAGAGCAGGCAGCAAAGAAAGGCTATGCCAGTGCTCTGCTCGAACATAAGCAGAATTGCCAGCAGAGCAGTGAGGACGAGACGAAAGGCTGTTATCAGATTGGGCAGGTTTTGCATGAAAAAATAGTAGTGAGCTTCAGGGAGAATACCCTACGTTGCTTGTAGCGTTCGTTGTGAGCAAATGAGGAGCTTGTTGGCAGTATAAAAACCGAAAAACCGTGAACCAGGTCTGCTAATTCACCGTAACCATTTTGCGAACACGGATACTGGTGTTCATTGCTACTTTCGGTCGGTATGCAGTGCTTTGCCTGTTGCCCCCTTTTTTATAGGCCTTGTAGTAGCGAAGCACCTTTCTCACATAGGAGATCGTCTCCGGGATACGTGGGATCTTGTTTTTAACCCGTGCGGGCCCAGCATTATAGGCTGCCAGACTGAGCCGGAGATCACCATTAAATCTTTTTAACAACCATTTTATGTACTTGGTGCCTCCATAGATATTTTGTCGGGGATTAAAGGGATCTTTGACCTGAAGATCTTTTGCTGTGGCTGGCATGAGCTGCATTAAACCCTGTGCGCCCTTTGGTGAGACAGCATGGCGATTAAAGGCAGACTCTGTTTTAATCATCGCTTTGATCAGCAAGGGATCCACCTTATGGGCACGGGCAGCATACCGGATGTCCTTGTCAAACCGGCTGGTGTCAGTATGTTTCCAGTTTTTTCCACTGCGCAGTTTCAATGCCTTTCGCTGGGTGCTCCGTACCTTTGGGGCATGAAAAGCTATTCCCTCTTCTTTTGGTGTTGAAAGAGGAGAGAGCGAGACCGGTTTATAGCGATCAGTGGGCACATTGGTATAATGGGCAACACCATATCTATCAATATATCTGTATATTTCTTCTCCAGACGCCTGGCCGTGCCTGAGAAAAAGCAACAAACAGGCCACAGCAAATACGTATAGTTTTGCACAGGGGTTCATAGCAAGAAAAGTTATAAATCTTATTTCTGTCGTTTTTCCCAATCAGCAAGGAATTTTTCCATGCCGGCATCAGTGAGTGGGTGTTGAGCCATCTGAGCAATGACCTTATAGGGGATGGTCGCAATATCTGCCCCAATAAGAGCGGATTGTGATACATGCAAAGGACTGCGTACAGAAGCCACGATGACCTCGGTTGCCATATTATAATTGGTTAAGATGGTCATGATGTCGCTGATCAATTCCATGCCATCCAGCGAGATATCGTCAAGACGACCAACAAAAGGGCTGACATAGGTTGCGCCTGCTTTGGCTGCTAACAGGGCCTGGGTTGAGGAGAAAATCAGGGTTACATTGGTTTTAATGTTTTCCTCTGACAGCCGCTTGACAGCCTTCAGACCTTCTTCAGTCATTGGCACTTTAATAACGATATTCTTGTGAATTGCAGCAAGCTCACGGGCTTCAGTAACCATACCCTCAGCATCAAGGCTGATAACCTCAGCACTGATCGGGCCATCAACCAAGGCGCAGATATCGGCAAGGATTTCTGTAAAGGGCCGTTGCTCCTTGGAGACAAGTGATGGATTGGTGGTCACACCATCAACCATGCCCAACTCAAGTCCTTTTTTAATTTCATCAATATTTGCCGTATCTATAAAAAACTTCATTCTTTTCCTCCCGGAGTACCGGTAAATTGATCGCAGCAGGAATCGCTGCAAAAATAATAATTTTTCCCGTTATGACGTAAGCGAATCGCCTGATGTTGGGGAATCAGGGTGTGACAGACCGGGTCTTCCACCAGAGTATCCTGAACCGTTGCGCCTTCAGCCTGCTCTGATTCTTTTTGG
This sequence comes from Candidatus Electrothrix sp., assembly GCF_052785085.1. NCBI lineage: Bacteria > Pseudomonadati > Thermodesulfobacteriota > Desulfobulbia > Desulfobulbales > Desulfobulbaceae > Candidatus Electrothrix > Candidatus Electrothrix sp. Next base: position 8,019 of record NZ_JALAAI010000094.1, on the reverse strand, counting down.
CGCAGATCTTTTGCCTTTTGCGTGATTTGATCGCGAATCAGATTTTTCAAAAGTCTCCAGGCAATGTAGAGGAGAAGGACAAGAAGAAATAAACGCTGCGGACTCATGCTTTTCCTCCTGAATTTAATCGCATCCCTCTCACCTCTCTCTTTCGAGGTGGGGGAGCAAAATATAAACGCTGGTCGGGCGATTCTAAGAAATCAACCAGACTTTCATATAAGCTTTCGTTCCTCGCCTTGGGGAGGAACTACCCAGTACTTTTATATAAGCTTTCGTTCCTCCCATTGGGGGGGAACTACCCAGTACTTTCATATAAGCTTTCGTTCCTCTCCTTGGGGAGGAACTACCCAGTACTTTTATATAAGCTTTCGTTCCTCCCCTTGTGGGGGAACTACCCAGTACTTTTATATAAGCTTTCGTTCCTCCCCTTGTGGGGGAACTACCCAGTACTTTTATATAAGCTTTCGTTCCTCCCCTTGGGGAGGAACTATCCACAGTACTTTCATATAAAATACATACAACTATTATAATCGTGTGAACTCAAAAGTCGAATCTATTTTTCAGGACCAATCTGCCCGTCCATATTGAAGAGGTTTTAACACCATTCAGGATCAGTTTATGAATAGTTATTGAACTGATTTTGCGGAAGAAGGGAAGATATGCAATGCTGCTGTTTTTTGGTTGTCAGCATAGGAGAGCACCCCGGCAACAATATGATCTGCAAGAGTTTGGAGGTATTTTTCACTCTTCATCAGCTGCGCATCTTCTGGATTAGTGATAAACGAAAGTTCAGCCAAAATTGCAGGCATTGCTGCACCGATGAGGACATAGAAGGGAGCCTGTTTTACACCAAGGTCTTTGACATAAAAATTTTCTTTTTTCAGGCCGTTGACCATATTACGTTGCACAAATTCAGCCAGTTGAGAAGACTCATTGATCTTCTCGTTTTGCATGAGTTCAGAAAGAATATCCTGCATTTCACTCATATTATGGGTGGAGGTGGCATTTTCCAGAGCCGCAACCCGCATTGCCTCTGAGTGGGTTGCCAGGTTCAAATAAAATGTCTCCACTCCCCGTATTGTTGTCACGGGATGGGCATTTACATGGATTGAGAGAAAGAGATCAGCCTCTTTGGTATTTGCAATGGCTGTTCGTTCTTCCAGGGAAAGAGACACATCGCCATCTCTGGTCAAAAAGACCTTATATCCGTTTTTATCTTCCAGGGTTTTCTTTATTTTTTTTGCAACATTCAGGACAATATCTTTTTCTTTTAAGCCAAAGCCGACAGCTCCGGGATCTTTTCCGCCGTGGCCTGGGTCGATAACGATCCGGTGGACCCCAAGCCCCAGTTGTTGGGCCAGGGTGAAGTCTTTTGGCACAGAAGTTTTTTCAGATTGTTTCGTTCTTGCCAACTGAGGCACACGCTTTCTCTTCCGGGGTATCAGGGTTTTTATTGCTGTTTTCCCCGCTGAATCATACGTGGTATCAAATGTAACCGGTAGAGTTTCATTTGATGGAGCTTCAGTTTCTTCTTTTTTCTTTGTTTCCTGGACAGCAAGTACCGGTGGGGGCTGTGGGCGCACAGGAGGTTTAACGTCTGCGATAATCTGAGGAGCAACTTTTCTTTTTGGGATTCTTAATGCCCTGCCCCTGTCTCCCCGCACATCAATAACCACCCGAAACGGATCTTTGAGGTTGAAAGCTTTATAATCGCCAATGGACTCCATATCCAGAGATACACGCACTGTTGTTTTATCAAGCTGACTGGTCTGGATATGTTGCAGGAGTCCATCTTTGATCGCAACAGGAGAGCGGTATTGAATGGGAATATAGCTTTTTTTAAAATCAACAAGAAGGCGCCGGGGCACTCCGTTCTGCTGATCAATAAGATTGACATTATATTTCACTGGTTCTGAGGATTTAATAACCACTCGGGTGTAGTTATCAGAAGACCAGTATTGCACAGGCAGAACATCCACAGTGCCAGGAACTTTTTTGAGGTATTTTTTGAGATATTGTTTGCTGGAATCAATCTCTTCCCTCTGTTTGTTTTTTTTCTTGATGCCCTCTACTTTTTTTAAGGCAGACAAGACGATCTTGCTCCGGGGAGGAGCTTTATTCTCTTGTACGTTTTTTTGTATTGGAACAGCAGGCTTTTTCACCTGAACAGGGGGAGCTGTTTTCTGTGTGACTGGGGGGGAGATTTTTTTTTCTGGCGTTCTTGGTTCTCCTTGCTGTTTTTGATATTTTTCAGGATTTTTTTCCAGAATTGCTATCAACTCTGCCAATTGTTGCTTGACCAGTATTTTTTTATTACTCTTGGGGTAATAACGCATCAGCTGGTCATAGTACTGAACAGCCTGTTTGAAATTCCCTTTTTCTTCCTGTTCAATTTGAGCCAGGGCATACAGCGCATTATCAGCCTTCTTGCTCTTTGGAAAAAAGCTCACAACATCTTTATAAAAAGAGACACCCTTATCAAGATCAGCAGTATTGCCAAAGCGTTCGTACATTGTTCGATACATACGTGCTATGGTATATAAACATGAGGAAGCTCGTTTGCCTTTTGGTTCTATCCGATAAATACGCTGTAATTCGTGAACACCAGTCAGCCATTTTTCCCGTTTGCCAGCAAGAGAAGGGTTATCTCGCAAGGTATAATAATAATTATTGGCCCGTTTGTATTGCCACTCTACCGTGTTTTTGTAAGAAGAAGAGGGGGGGGGTGCTGCCGTTGTGATACCGGAAAACCCTATTATCAAAAATAGGATCAGTAACCGAAAAAAGGTAGTTCGCAAGTGCTGAAAAGTATAGGGAACGACAAAGAACATACTGACAAAAAGAAACAGAGCGTTTAATGGTCGTGGAAACTGGATAAAATAAGGTCAGGTTCTCTTCTGTCTTATCACGGAAATGCTTTTTATTGTCGCTCAAGTTCGACGATAACAGACTTTTTGAATTATACCCTATTACTTGGAATTGGCAAATAGATTGTGCCCTCCTTTGTCACTGTTTAAGCTGGATTGACCATGTGCGTTTTTGAAAAAACTGATATATACTGGTTCCTGTCTCACTCTACGAGTGATTATTTTTTTACAGACGTTATCCAAGATGAGCTCCAGAGGCCTCAATATGACCAAATTCATCTATCATGATCCCTTTCCCTTGGGCAAGGATCAGACCTCGTACAGACTCCTAGAGGGATCAGAACACTATGTGAGCATGGACAGCTTTGCCAATACAGAGATGCTCAGGGTAGCTCCAGAGGCCCTTGCAGTTCTGGCCCGGACAGCCCTCCATAATGTATCCTTTTTTCTCCGGCCTGAGCATAATCAACAGGTCGCGAGCATTCTGGACGATCCTGAGTCCTCGGATAATGATCAGGCTGTGGCCCTGGCCATGCTCCGCAATGCTGAAATAGCAGCTCAAGGCGTATTGCCTATTTGTCAGGATACCGGCACCGCCATTATTATGGCGAAAAAGGGGCAGCAGGTCTGGACTGGCTGTGATGATGCTGAACAGCTTACAGCTGGTGTTTTTTCCGCCTATACTGAGGAAAACCTCCGCTATTCCCAAAACTCGGCCTTGAATATGTATGAAGAGGTGAATACCAGAAATAATTTGCCTGCTCAGATTGATATCTATGCTGTGCCCGGTGATATGTACCGCTTTCTCTTTCTTGCCAAGGGTGGTGGCAGTGCCAATAAGAGCTATCTCTACCAGGAAACCAGAGCAACCCTGAGCCCTGGTGTGTTGAAAAAATTTTTACTGGAAAAGATGCAAACCCTGGGAACCGCAGCTTGCCCACCTTATCATATTTCCATTGTTATTGGTGGAACGAGTGCTGAGGCCAACCTCAAGATAGTGAAGATGGCCAGTACCAAATACCTTGATGCCCTGCCTGAACAAGGTAATGCCTACGGCCAGGCCTACCGGGATACTGCTCTGGAGCAGGAATTATTACAGGAATCGCGGAAGATTGGCATTGGTGCCCAGTTTGGCGGCAAATATTTTGCCCATGATGTGCGGGTGATCCGCCTGCCCCGCCACGGAGCCTCCTGTCCTATTGGCCTGGGTGTTTCCTGTTCCGCAGACCGCAATCTCAAGGCAAAGATTGATCGCCAGGGAATATGGGTGGAAGAGCTGGATTATAATCCAGGCCGTTTGATCCCTGCTGCCTTGCGAGAGAGGAAAGACGAGCAGGCTGTGCGTATCGATCTGAATCGGCCAATGGCAGACATTCTTAACCAGCTTGATCAACTGCCTGTGGCAGCACGGCTCCTCCTCAGCGGCCCTATCATTGTAGGACGGGACATTGCCCATGCCAAGTGGAAAGAGCTGCTGGACAGCGGGCAACCGCTTCCTGAGTATCTCCAACAGCATCCGGTCTATTATGCTGGTCCGGCTAAAACCCCGCCAGGGATGGCCTCGGGTTCCTTTGGTCCCACCACCGCCGGGCGTATGGATTCCTATGTGGATCTTTTGCAAAAGAATAAGGGTTCCATGATTATGATTGCCAAGGGCAATCGTTCCCAACAGGTTACTGAGGCCTGCCAGAACAATGGTGGTTTTTATCTGGGTTCCATCGGTGGGCCAGCAGCGTTACTTGGGCAAGAGTGCATTTTCAAGGTTGAATGCATTGATTATCCTGAGCTGGGCATGGAGGCTGTGTGGAAGATTGAGGTTAAGAATTTTCCCGCTTTTCTTTTAACAGATAATAAAGGCAATGATTTTTTTGCCAATCCAGGATGAACGAGTTGAACTGTAGGGGTAAACCTGTGTGTTTACCCTTGCCGCCATCCAGAAAACATTGGGCAGACAGATAAATCTGCCCCTTGTATTATGAAATTGCCGTTTTTGTAGGGGCGGTTCGCGAACCGCCCCTACAACATTGGGCAGACACATAGGTCTGCCCCTACGGGATTCAAAAAACAGACAGTTTATGCGTAATAAATCGAAAAAAAACAAAGACCCCATGGAGCTTCTTGCTCCGGCAGGCAGTTTTCCCGCCTTTGAGGCTGCTCTGGAAGCGGGTGCCGATGCCGTCTATGTCGGTGCTCCTGGTTTCAATGCCCGGGCACTGAGCCGTGATTTCACCTTTGCTGAGATTGGTTCCATGATTCGTCAGGCCCATAAGCAGGGGGTGAAGCTCTATATTGCCATGAACAGCCTGGTCAAGGAAGCAGAATTGCCCGCAGCCCTGGAGGCCCTGTCCTGTTTTGAATCCCTACGGCCTGATGCCCTGATTATTCAGGATCTCGGTCTGCTCTATCTGGCCCGGACCTGGTTTTCTGACTTGCCTCTGCATGCGTCCACCCTGATGTCGGTCCATAACTCTCTGGGTGCAGAAGAGTTGACTAAGCTGGGTTTTGAGCGGGTCGTGCTGGCTCGTGAGTTGACTATCGAAGAGATTGGAGCAGTTCATCAAAAAACCGGAGCGGAATTGGAGGTCTTTATTCATGGAGCCATGTGCTTCAGCTATTCCGGTCTCTGTCTTTTTTCCAGCCTCCACGGAGGTAAATCCAGTCTGCGGGGTCAATGTGTGCAGCCCTGCCGCCGCCATTATTCCTGGCAAGATCCTGGTAAACAGGGAGGAAGGGGAGTTCAATATAAAGGTGGAAATAAAGGAACCCGGAAAAAGCAGACTGGCTCCTCAGCAGGCTATCTTTTTTCTATGAACGATCTCTGCGGGATCGACATGCTCCCTGAGATGCGGGCTGCTGGCGTTCGTTGCCTGAAAATTGAAGGACGCTTAAAGAGTGCCCAATATGTAGCCAACACGGTTGCAGCCTACCGCATGGCCCTGGATTCTTTGGATGAACCTGATGGGGTTCAGGAAAAAGTCCTCCAGAAAGCCCATCAACTCCTTGATGACGCTATGGGGCGGAAGCGTTCCAGCGGCTACCTGCTCTCAGAAAAACCAGGAGAGGCAATAACCCCTTCCCAGTCCGGTAATAGCGGCAGGATGCTCGGTCGGGTCAAAGGCATCCAGGAGGAGCGTAGTCGCGAAGGCAAGAACAGGATCACCTTCCAGGTCATCCTTTCCGCTCAGGTCAGCGAAGGAGACCGCCTCCGTCTCCATGACGAACAGAGCGGCAATCGCTTCAGCTTTACCCTGCGTTCGCTACAAGTCCGGGGTAAGCGTCAGAAAACAGCCCATGCAGGCCAAAAGGCCCAACTTTCCTTTCTGGTTTCCCGGAAAGAACATGTGCAACGCCATTTTCAGGGTACCCTTTTTAAGGTGGATGTGGGCTCCCGAATTACAGCAGAAAAAAGCGGGCATAAACGAAGACAAAAACTTTCCAGCCATAAGATTGTACCAGATATGAGCAAGGTCGATGATATCCTGGCTCAATTGGCCTGGAAGCAAGGCCCGGTGAACTTCAAATCTACTGATACTCTCCAGGGAAGACAGGGCAAAAAGAAAGGAGGAGGTCGAAGGCCAGGGAGACAAGAACCGTCCTGGTGGGTTGCAGTGGCGCAACTCAATGATCTGCGCCAGCGGATGCCAGTGCGCCCTGCCCGTTTTCTGGTTCCCTTTAACCGGGAAAATATCCAGCAGCTCAAGCAATCTGCGGAAAAAATCCGTAAATACAGGTCCCGGATTATCTGGCGCCTTCCTGCTGTTCTCCACGAGGCAGATCTGGCCTGGACCCAACAGGAGGTCGAACAATTGGGGCAACAGGGCTATGCCCGTTTTTCCCTGGGCCATTGTTCGCAATATGGGCTGTTTTACCCTCTGATTGAGGGCGCAGAAAGCCAACAAAAGTATCAGCTGGAGTTATACGGAAACTATACCCTGAACCTTCTTAACTCAGCAGCCCTCCAGGCCACTGCTCATCTTGGTTATCAAGGGGCTCTTTTTTCCCTGGAAACCGAAGAGGAAAACCTTGCTGCGGCCCTTCATCATTATGGTCAGCAGAACAGCCAAAGAAGGCGACAAAAAGAAGAAAGGGATATGCCGCCTAAAATCCAGGTGGGGGCCTATGTCTATGGTCACCCTTCCCTGTTCACGGCCCGACTGGACAGCACTCATTTTCGCTATGATCAGTCGTTTGCCAGTCCCCAGGAAGAATATTTTACTTTGGAACAACAGGATGGTCTGACTACAGCCCATGCTCATCTGCCCTTTTCCCTGCTTGGTCAACAGCAGGAACTGGTACAAATGGGGATTGATTTCCTCCTGCTTGATCTCAGTAAGGGAGTTATCAGCCGGGAAGGGGTAGTAACAATCAGCAACCTGCTCAATCAGGGCCAGCGTACAGGCAAAGGCACTGGTAAAGGAAAGGGTGGCAAGCAGTCCACGCAAATCATGCGGGGCAATTTTGCTGGAACCCTGGTATAAAAAAGGGGTGAGAAGGGTATGAGAGCAGGACCCGTTGCAGTCCTTGGAGGCCAGGGCTTAGGAGATAACCTGTTAGAAATGGTCCTGTTGGAAAATGCCCAAAAAGCAGGCTTACAGGTCACCATGTTTTGCAGCCGTATGTGTGAACTAAGCAGTTGGTTCCCCCAGCACAGCATTGCGCCAACCCTGCATTCAGAAGAAAGCGAGCAAGCCCTTGCGGATTTTCAGATGATCCTTTTTCCCAAGGCCCCTTGGCCTGGAGCGAGCAAGGTTGTTGCGAAAAAATGGTTCAACTACGGACGACTGTATCGAAAAAATAGCAACCGGGTTGAAGATATGGCCCACATCAGTGCTCAGATTTTTGAACTGGCTGAACCAAGCCTGCATCCTGGTATCAGGCCCCCTGCTTCTCTGGAGCATCGGCGGCATACGAAGCGGGTCTGTATTCATCCCACCAGTGCTGAATTGAGTAAAAACTGGCTGCCCCAACGTTTTCTGGCCTTAGCAGAGCGTTTGCAGGGGAAGGGGTTTGAACCGGTCTTTATAACAGGCCCCTGACAGCCTTTCTGTAAAATGGACATAAGGCGCAATAACCCGACAGCCCTCAGGTTGGAGGCTCTCTCAGGCTCACGTTAATCAGCTTACCGTTACGTTGTATACCCAGAGCTGTTAAC
>NZ_JALAAI010000093.1:0-15557 GCF_052785085.1 Candidatus Electrothrix sp. | reverse complement strand
TTCCGAACACAGAAGTTAAGCTCTTCAGCGCCGATGGTACTGCATGGGAGACTATGTGGGAGAGTAGGTCGCCGCCAATTTCTTTTGTAAATCCCTTACCGGGCAATACTGGTAAGGGATTTTTTTTGCCTTTTTTTCTGGGTTATCGGGTATTCTTTGTCTGATCCAATCCGATTATCTATCAGGGAAGGGGAGCCAAATGGCATCCATGAGACATACAACAAAATATATACGTGTCGGACGAATTATTGATGGGAGCGGGGGAACGGTTCGTCGTAATATACTGCTGAAGATCAAAGACGGTCACCTTCAAGCTTTTCAGCCTGCTGGATCTCTCCGCACGCTTCCCCATGATACCCTGTTTGAAGACCTCACTCACTGTACTCTTGTTCCTGCCTTGGTTGACTGTTCAGTTTCTCTGTTAGAATCCCCTGCTATGAATCTTCTTTCAAGACCTTTGTCCTTACCTGAAGGGAAAGGCAAGGCGGTGGAAGAGCAAAGTCAGAAAAAGATACTTGAACGACATCTCAGTTATTGTTTTGCCCACGGTATATTGGGGTTGGTTGTGACGGATAAGAATCAGTTTGTACAGGCCGCACAAAGGAAGGAAGAGTACCGAGCAGATGGCATAACCCGCAGAACTGCTCATGATGCTCCAGATGCTGATTTTCTCAGAATCCAATATTCTCCTGATATTGAGGAAGAAGCGGAAGACCTTCCCTTGCTGAATTATGAAGATCTTTCGCATATCCTCAATAATAGGGGTGATAAAAAAGCTATTGTAGTGGCGAATGGTCCGCAACAAGTAACGGAAGCAATAGAAGCGGGTTGTGATGCTATTGAACAGGGCTATGGTATGGGACCGGATAACTTGCAGAAAATGGCTGATAAGGGACTACTGTGGATTCCCAGTGTGGTGCGGGCCAAAAATGCCCTGGATGGCTCCAGCAGTGGTGGCTCGGTGTGCTGCCGGTTTTCCACCCGATATGTAGCACCAGGAGAGCCTGTTCCCGGTGCTGAGGCCTTTTGGAAAAAGATTGTTGCTGAACAGCTTGGTCAGTTGGCTCTGGCTCGGAAATCAGGCATCATGGTTGCTGTTGGTACTGGTGCAGGCAGTCGTGGTATCCTGCATGGCGAGTCCTTGGTTGAGGAGATAAAGCTTTTTATCAAGGCTGGCTATTCGCTGGAAGAGAGCATCCGATGTGCTTCAAAAAATGGAGCGGAGTTTTTTGCTATGGAGCAGCTTGGACAGCTTGCTGTGGGGAAGAAGGCGAATTTCTTGCTGACCAGGGGGACAGTGGGGCAGTTGCCAAGAAAACTGGGCTATCTGGAAGGGGTCTATATTGATGGGCAGTCAAGCCCGGAATATAGGAAATAGTCTCTTTCAGTGCATGTTGTAGGGGCTGGTCCCTGTGGCTGCCCGAGGTAACAGGGCGTAACCCCTACAGCTTACAAAACTCCCATCTTCTTTAGGTGGACCTGAAGAACAGAAACAGCTGCCGGAGTGACCCCGGAGATACGGGAGGCCTGACCCAAGGAGTAACAAAACGTTTTTCGGGCTGATTTCCTGCGCACGATGGCGGGCGGGTATCATATAGGTATGTCCTCGGGACTTACCTATATGGTACTGAGAGACTTACCTAGGTATGAGGGAGGGAGATACCTAGTTAGGAAGGAGGCTCATAAGTAGTTATCTCTCTCCTTCATACCTAGGCAGTTTAGAATCTCACAAACGTTATTGACTTTATCTCATAAGCACTATCGAGATTATCTCATACGTGCTTGTGAGATTGGGTTGGACGTGTTGTTGAGGAAAAGTTGAGCGGGTGGTGGAGGTGTTTTCGGGGGAGGGGTAAGAAGATAACAAAAAGCTCGCCTGCCCGCCGTCGCACCACAAAAAAATACCCCCGCCGCAACACTGCGACAGGGGCACGACATATCTTCAGTTGCCTTTTCCCTGACCAAGAGAAGCCACCGGGAGTTAAACAGTCTTTTTCTTCGTCTAACCTGATACTATCCGCTTCGGCGGAAACGATACTTTCGGATGCTTGCTCCTGCCCTCAGCTTCCTTGAACGCCTTATAAATAGCATCCAGATTATAATTATATTTCGCTGCATGAGCTTCCCGACGCCTTCGAATCTCAGCTACTATTTCATCCTGTCGCATATTAATCCTCCATCAATTCCTGTGGGGTACAGATAGTCGCCGGTTCAAAGCCGTTTTCACGACATATTCTTTCCACCTTCCAACGAACCGAGGCATTGGCGATGTGCTTAAAATTCCAAGTAAGCAGATAGTCTATACCGTTCAACGTCGCAATTGCGATATGCATGGCATCTTCAGCAGCCTTTTGCGGCAATGATCCCCCGGCGAGCAGCTGTTTTGAAAACATCAACGCTTCCTGTGAAAGTGTAAGCGACGGAATGCCTCTAAGTGCCTTGAGTCGTCTTTCCGCTGCATCGGGATCACCTCCGCTGGCCTCTTCCTCAACAAGCGAAGAAATAAACACGTCAAAGGAACTTTTTCGTTCCTTCCACCAGTCAGTTGTGCTCTGCTGATTCGCAGCAACAATCAGGTCACGGCTCGGTCGTGCCGTAAGATAGCTGACAACGCTTGTTTCAATATAGACCTTCGGTTTCACGATATGCCTTGAGGAGGTGAAGAGTAGCCCTGTTCTGTTCATCACGCCGGTTTCTGATACAACCTATCTGCTTTTCTTTACGGTAACAGTTATGAAAGCGAATTGTCAACAGAAGGTTGTATGAAATCAGAAGAGACGACACGATAAAGAAACCCGGTTAAAGAATCCCCATCTTCTTCAGATGCACCTGAAGCACGGAAACCGCTGCTGGCGTAACCCCGGAGATACGGGAAGCCTGACCCAAGGAAAGCGGCCTGACCCTATTGAGTTTTTCCACCACTTCATTGGAAAGGCCGGGCAGCCCCTTATACTGCATATCCTCGGGCAATTGAGTTCGTTCCAGTTTCTTGAAACGATCCACCTGCTCCTGTTGCCGTTTAATATACCCGGCATACTTGACCTGCAATTCGATCTCCTCCTGACATTGCAGTTCCTCTGCGGAAAAGGAAAACTCCGGGGCCTGCTCTTCCACCAGAGGGGTCAGTTCTTTCAGGCGCAGTTCCGGTCGGCGCAGAAGTTCGGTCAGGGTCATGGCCTGGGTCAAGGGCGTACTGCCCAGGGCGGACAGGCCCTCGTTCACGGCAGGTACCGGTTTGAGGCGAATCGTATCCAGACGGGCGCACCCCTGCTCAATGGCCTCTTTCTTGGCGAGAAATACCTGATAGGTTTCTTCATCCACCAGCCCCAGCTGATAGCCGATATCCCGCAGGCGCAGATCCGCATTATCCTCTCGCAGCAGGAGACGATATTCCGCCCTGGAGGTGAACAGGCGATAGGGTTCCTTGGTTCCCAGAGTGACCAGATCATCAATGAGCACGCCAATATAGGCCTGGGATCGATCCAGAATAACCGGCCCTTGCCCCCGTACCAGTTGAACCGCATTAATAGCCGCCATCAGCCCCTGAGCTGCAGCTTCCTCGTAGCCTGATGTCCCATTGATCTGACCAGCATGAAAAAGCCCATTAATCCGTTTAGTCTCCAAAGAAGGCTTGAGTTCCAGAGGATCAATATAATCGTATTCTATGGCATAACCGGGCCGGATAATCCGGGCGTTTTCCAGACCAATAATGGAGCGTACCAGCTTCACCTGAGTCTGCAAAGGCAGGCTGGTGGGAATGCCGTTGGGATACACTTCAACCGTGTCCAGGCCTTCCGGTTCGAGGAAAATCTGATGGCGTCCCTTTTCCGGGAAGCGCATGACCTTATCCTCAATGGACGGGCAGTAGCGGGCCCCGATCCCTTCAATGATGCCTGAGTACATGGGCGATTGATTGATCCCATCCCGGATCACAGCATGGGTCTGCTCATTGGTATAGGTTATATAGCAGGGGAGCTGGGGCAGGTCCGGTTTTTTCTTATGCGCATTGGCAAAAGAGAACAGGGCAGGGGGGGCATCGCTGTACTGGGGTTCCAGCAAAGAATAATCAATGGTCTTGCCATCCAGGCGAGGCACTGTACCGGTCTTCATTCGGCCCACTGCAAAGCCGATCCGTCGGTACCACTCAGCAAGGCTGGTGGAAGCAGCATCCCCCATTCGACCAGCAGGGAAATTTTTCAAACCGATATGGATCAACCCGTTGAGAAAGGTACCGGTTGCCACCACCACGGCCCGAACCGAAATAATCTCATCCAGGGAGGTCCGAATTCCCTTCACATGATCGTTTTCCGTCAGAATTTCATCCACCACAGTCTGACGAATTTCCAGGTTTTCCTGTTGCTCCAGAACCGTTTTCATTCGCTGCTGATAGAGGAGACGGTCTGCCTGGGCCCGGGAAGACCGGACAGCAGGCCCCTTACTGGTATTCAGGCGGCGAAACTGGATACCGGTGGCATCAATATTTTTCGCCATTTCCCCACCCAAGGCGTCGATCTCCTTGACCAGATGGCCCTTGGCCAAGCCACCTACTGCCGGGTTACAGGACATGGCCCCGATGGTATCGGCATTAATAATAAAGACTAAGGTCTTGCAGCCCAGGCGAGCAGCAGCCAATGCTGCCTCACAGCCTGCGTGTCCAGCCCCGATGACAGCTATATCAAAATCAGTCATGGTTTTTTTTACAGGTATTATGTATAAAATGAAAATAACTTTGAGCCGCTGGATATCTTCAGCAAATATTTTCAGTGGATATCCTTAATCACCCCTGCAAACAGAGCGATTCTTTGTCTATTGAGGAGCAGCAACATACCAGGTTCTCAGTAAAACGAAAAACCGAAACTCAATCCTGTCGCATTTTGCCGTAAAATTTTATGCATTACCTCTCCATTATTCACATTATCGGCCTGCTGCTCACAGCAACGGGCAGCTCCATGCTTCTTCCCCTTGTTTGTTCCCTATACTACGGAGAATCAGACTTCCTGGCGATCCTCATCGCAATCCTGATTGCTCTGGGCACAGGTTTACCCTGTTGGCTTGGCATCAAGAATCAGAAAGAATTGAATATCCGCGACGGTATTATTATTGCGGTAGCAGGTTGGGTCATTGTTTCTGCGGCATCAGGTCTTCCTTTTATGATCCACGGTTCCATCCCATCTTTTACAGATGCCTTTTTTGAGATGATGTCTGGTTACACCACCACCGGAGCAACCATCCTCAATGACATCGAAGCACTGCCGCATGGCCTCCTTCTCTGGCGCAGTGAAACCCATCTCCTGGGCGGTATGGGATTTCTCACCCTGATCATCCTCTTTCTCCCTAAAGGAATGGGAGGGTTACGCCTGTTTCGGGCCGAATCCAGTCCTGGCCAGTCCTTTACCGGGGAAAAATTCGCTGCCCGAACCAAGGACACCATGGTCCGGCTCTGGGCCGTCTATCTGGGGCTTAATATCCTTCAGGTTATCCTGTTGGCCGGAGGAGGGATGGAGCTGTTTGATGCCCTTTGCACTGCCTTTGGTACCCTGTCCACCTCTGGCTACTCTCCAAAGAATGCCAGTATTGGTTTTTATGATAATGCCTATTTTGATTGGGTAATCATTCTTTTTATGTTTCTTGGCGGTACGAGTTTTATCCTGCTCTATCATATGGCCTATGGCGGTATTAAGGAGATCACTCGCAATACCGAATTCAGATGGTATACGATTCTGACAGCTCTGTTTTGTTGCGCAGTTTCCCTGATCCTCTGGTTTCAGGGAACCTACTCCGGCATTATTGATGCTGCTCGCTACGGTACCTTTCAGGCCATGTCTCTGCTCACTACAACTGGTTTTGGCACCGCAGATTATGAGCAATGGCCCCAGGCAGCACAGATGTTTCTCTATGTTTCCTGCCTGATTGGTGGCTGTGCCGGCTCAACTGCCAGTGGTATTAAGATTGTCCACTATGTTATTATCTGTAAGTTTGTTTGGGGCACCGTGCGAAAATCTTTTTTCCAACCCATGTCCATTGTTTCAGTACGGCTCAATGGCAAACAGATTGATGTTTCCATGATTAATATGGCGATCTGCTATTTTATCGTCAATATTTTTATCATCTTTATTGGCGGTTGTTTTATGACCCTGGTGGATGATATGGATTATGTTACTGCTATGAGTTCGGTGATTTCTGCCCTGATGACCATTGGTCCTGGTTTTGGCGAAATTGGGCCTACGGAAAATTATTATGCTATCTCCGATATAGGTAAGTGGTTCCTGGCCTGGAATATGATGGTGGGCCGCCTGGAACTCTTTTCCGCCTTGGTGGTTTTTTATCCTTCGTTTTGGAAGAAATGACAACACGTACAACAGATCAATACATCATCTGTCCTGGCTGCGACCTCCTGGTGGAAGAAGTCCAGCCCACAGCCACCCATACCCCGGTTTGTCCCCGTTGCCAGCGCCGCCTCCATAGAAAACGACCAGACTCTGTACGGAGGACTCTGGTACTGTCGCTCACCGGGTTGCTGCTGTATCTCCCAGCCAATTTTGCCTCTCTGATCAGCTTTAATATCCTGGGATCAACAACGAGTAGCTCTTTATTCCAGAGCACCTTGAGTATGTTTGATCAGGGAGAATATCTTGTTGGTATCCTGGTGGTATTGACCGGCCTTGTCTGCCCCTTTATGACGCTCTCTCTGCTCTTTGGGGTTTCTGCTGGCCTCTATCTTGGCTGGAAAAAGAAATGGATGGCGGTTTTCCTCCACTGGTATCAGCATCTCGCAGAATGGGCCATGACAGACATCTATCTGATTGCTGTGTTCATCACCATTATCAAGATGAACCATACCGCAGCAATAGAGTATAATATAGGATTTTTTTGTTTTATTATGCTGGTTGCAACCACTGTGGCAGCGCAGGCATGTATTGACAAAAGTCTGTTTTGGAAGAAACTGGATAAAAATACGATCAATGATCGTCCAAAGATACCAGTACTTACTCTGGCACAAACCGGTAAAGAGGCAGGCTTATTGCTTTGCCAGAGTTGTCATAAGATCAACCGGCTGCCATCAGGGACTCAACAAGAAAAAATCCATTGTCCTCGTTGCGGCGAGATCCTTCATTTGCGTAAAGAAAATAGTATTGATCGTTCCTGGGCCCTGATTGTCACAGCCCTGATCTTAATCCTGCCAGCCAATCTCCTGCCCATTATGTCGGTTTCTTCGTTGGGGCGGGTGAGCAAGACTACCATTATTGATGGCATTATTCTCTTTTTTCAAGGAGGAGCCTATGGCATCGGCCTGATTATTCTCACCGCATCCATCCTGGTTCCTCTGTTCAAGGTCATTGGCATGGCTCTGATCCTGATCTCAATCCATAATCAATGGACGACCTGGCTTCGTCACAAGGCATTAATGTTTCGTTTTATCCAGTTTATCGGACGTTGGTCCATGCTGGATATTTTTGTCATTGCTCTGCTCTGTGCTCTGGTGCGCTTTGGCAGCCTTTCTTCAGTGGATGTTGCGCCAGCAGCTCTCTATTTCAGTCTGGTTGTTCTCTGTACCATGTTTGCTGCTTTGAGTTTTGATCCCCGGCTGCTTTGGGACAGTGCAGAATCATCGCAGAACCCATGAGTAACTGATTTATCGTCTGAAGGATGTCTATTTCCTTGAAGCCGGGCAGGTCACTGTTCCGTGACACCCAGCACCTTGGCTGAGATCTCCTTTTTCATTTCCTCGGCAGGTTCAGGGTCATTCCACTTGATAAATTGTTCTGTGACCCGCATAAAATCGCCATTGTCCTTTTTGCATTGATCGCAGATAGACTCGGCCTGATCGCGGTACATAAGAATCTTACTCGCAGGCTCTCCAGTAATGCTTACTGCCGCCATCTTGCGGCACCCACAATTCAGGCGGATAACAGCCACCCCCACAGCATCAGGGCTGCCCTCAAAAATACCTTCAATCATTGCTCGCTCGCCCTTTTCCGGGTCTCTCATTTTTTCTGCTACCATAACTCGCTCTGTTCGTTGTTATTATATGTATTATTTCGTCATGAGATGTCGCTATACACCGGCATCCGCTAGACGCCGCCCTCCAAGGTAGGGAGTTCCGCAACTTTATTCGCTTCCGCAGTATCGGTCAAGAGGCAAGAGAAGTTGGATACATCCCACTCACTACGTTTCTGACGACGATCAACTTACTGGCGGAGGTCGCTAGCTCATCTCGACCTACGGAACTGCATCCCACTGAAAGAGCATGCAGGCATCTAATCCAAGAGCATGCAGGCATCTAATCCAAGAGCATGCAGGCATCCAATCCAAGAGCATGCAGGCATCCAATCCAAGAGCATGCAGGCATCCAACCCAAGAGCATGCAGGCATCCACCTGAAGAGCATCACTGTTTGCTCCGGTGAACGGCTTTATGAACAACTGCCCGGAAGAACCCCGCCGTCCGTAACCCGGAACGTACCCAGAGAGGGTGCGTCTCATGTTCTACAGGTCGTTGCGATTTCTTATCCCCACCCACCAGGCACATAGCCCCACCAACTCCCGGTCCCCCGCCAAAATATACTTTTCTTTTCGTTTCAGAAAAAAATTGTGCTATACTCCGGTTAAACTCTTGACTCTTTCACGGAGAAATTCCTATGGCGATACTGGATAAGGTCTTTAAGGCAGCAATGGATCTCAAGGCATCAGATATCCATGTGCTACCCGGCGAGCCGTTTATGGTCCGCCGTCTCGGTACAATGATTCGGCTGAAAAGCCAGCCCTTGACAGCAGATAATTGCAGGAAAGTTATTTTAGAAATCCTTACCCCGGAACAACGTAAAATTCTGGGTAAAGAGATGCAGCTGGACTTTGCCTATGCAGTGAAAGGATTAGGCCGATTCAGGGGCAGTGCCATGTTTCATAATAATGGCATGAGTTGTATTTTTCGGGTTATTCCCGGCGAGATTCCTTCCTTTGAGCAGCTGGGCATCCCGGAAGTAATGTATAGTATTCTGGGAAATCATCAGGGGATTGTGTTGGTGACCGGGGCTACCGGGCATGGCAAAACCACCACCTTGGCCGCTATGGTGGATTATATCAACAGCAATCATGCGCACCACGTCTTGACAGTGGAAGATCCTATTGAGTTTATCCATCCTCTTAAAAAAGGTGCCATCAATCAGCGGCAACTGGGTACGGACACGCTTTCATACAGTAATGCCCTGAAAGGGGCCCTGCGACAGGATCCGGATGTTATTGTCATTGGTGAACTTCGGGATCTTGATACTATTTCTCTGGCAATTTCCGCTTCAGAAACCGGTCACCTGGTCATCGGTACGCTTTCCACCTCCAGTGCTCCGAAAACCGTGGATCGTATCATTGACTCCTATCCCCCAGGCGAGCAAAATCAGATCCGGGCCATGCTCAGTGAATCATTGAAAGCCGTTTTTAGCCAACGTCTCCTGCCTGCCAAGGACGGCACAAAGATGCATTTGGCTGCTGAGGTTATGATTGGCAATCTCTCCATAGCCAATCTGATCAAGGATAACAAAACCTTTCAGATCCGTTCCACCATGCAGATGGGAACCAAATTAGGCATGAAGCTCATGGACGAATCAGTTATGGATTTACTGAAGGAAGACAAGATCAGTCTGGAAACGGCAAAGGCCAATGTGGACAAAAAGGAACTGCTCAAGCCCTTTATGGCGTAGACGAGTGCAAATCGCAAAAAGAAGGGAAAAGATATGGCAATAATTGATTCATACTTCAACGAGATGAAGGAACGTGGGGCCAGTGACCTGCACATGGTCATCGGCTTCCCCCCCTTGTTGCGCCTGCGGGGTGAACTGGTGCCTTTGGATGAGCCGGTGTTAACCCCGGAAAGCAATGAAAAGATTCTTTTTGAGATCCTGGATGAAGATCAGCAAACAGCAATAAAAAAGAACCGGGATTTTGATAAGGCCTATGCCCTGGAAGGGGTAGGGCGTTTCCGGTGTAACCTCTTTTATCAACAACGGGGCATTGGTGCGGTTTTTCGTATTATTCCAGCCGAGATTCTGACGGTGGATCAGCTCAATATGCCGGATGTGGTCCGTAGTTTTGCTCATTACGAGCGAGGTATGGTCCTGGTCACTGGCCCCACGGGCAGTGGAAAGTCAACCACTATGGCAGCAATTATTGACCTGATTAATGATACCCATGCCAAGCATATCATCACCATTGAAGATCCGCTGGAGTTTGTTCATCCCAATAAGAAGTGCATTTTTTCTCAGCGGGAGATTGGTAGCCATGCCCTCAGTTTTGCCAAGGCCCTGTCTGTAGCGAACCGGGAAGACCCGGACATCATTCTGGTGGGGGAGATGCGGGATCTGGAAACCATTTCTCTGGCCCTGACCTGCGCTGAATTGGGTATTCTGGTCTTTGGGACCCTGCACACCAATAGTGCGGCCAAGACCATTGATCGTATCATCAATGCCTTTCCTGCGGACGAACAGGCTCAAACCCGAACCATGCTGGCTGACTCGCTCAAAGGGGTTATTGCCCAGCAGCTTCTCAAGACCAAGGACGGCAAGGGGCGCTGTGCAGCCCTGGAGATCCTGATCGGGTCCAATGCCTTGGCCAGTATCATCCGGGAGGGCAAGATCAACCAGATTGAGTCCATGATCCAGACCGGAACTGCCCAGGGTATGCAGACCATGGATCAGCATCTTCAGCAGTTGATTGATGCAGATAAGATCACAGTTGCTGCGGCTCGGGAAAAGGCCATTAATAAAAGCCTCTTTTCTTTGCCTGATGGGGAGGATGAAGAGTAGCCGAGTACCTCGGACATTCCATCTTTGGGAAATAAAGAAAATAAAAAAGGCCACAGCAAACGCTGTGGCCTTTTGTGTTTGCAGGGGGCTGGGTTGTTTAACCGATCAGCATCTCCTTAAAAGGATTGGCAAAGAGCAGGATAAACGAGATAACCAGACCATAAATAGCAATGGACTCAATCAGAGCCATACCAATAATCATGGTGGTGGTGATCGGTCCTTTTGCTTCCGGGTTACGAGCAATACCGTTACATGCGCTTTCCACGCCGCGCCCCATAGCAAGACCAGCACCTAAGCCAGTCAGGCCGATTGACAGGGCAGCTGCCAGACAAATTAATGCGATGTCCATTGTTTAAAACCTCCGAGTAGTTAAAAGATATATTGGCCTTCTTCTTTTATTGTATTGTATGTTTGGATTCCCCTCCCCAAAGGGGAGAAGAAGAATTATAGAGCGTCTATGTTTTTTTTACTCAATGAGCATGGTCCATGGCTCCGGCACAGTAAATCACCGCAAGGAGAACAAAAACAAGTGCCTGAATCACGGAAACAAGCACACCAAGGGCGAGAACGGGTAACGGTGCAAAGAACGCCCCGGCCAGGGTAAAAAGAACTGCAAGCAGAATCTCTTTTGCCAGGATATTACCAAAAAGACGCATGGAAAGGGAGATAAGGCGGGCAAAATTACCAATTAGCTCCAGCACTATCATAAAGGGAGCCATTAACGGGATCGGACCAGTGAAATGCTTATAATACTGCCAGCCGTGATAACGAAATCCCAGAAAATGATGCATAAGCCAGACAATGATGGACATGGCCAGCGTAATATTCAGGCTGGATGTCGGAGACATGAAGCCTGGTAGCAGGCCAATCATATTGGCAAGCAGGGTGTAGAGGAAAAAGGTGGCCAGGATCGGAAAAAGCATTTTGGCTTTTTCCCGGCCCATGTGCTCTGCGAGGAAATCTAAAATTCCTCCGATCAGAGCTTCCCAAAAATTCTGGCCTGTGCCGGGGATTAACTCCAGTTTGCCCAGAGTGAGCTTAGGCACAACAAAGAGAAAGGCCATGATCAGCCAGCTGTAGGTCAGGTAGGGTTGGCAGATTTTTTCCAGAAAAGTTGATCCGATCGGCCCGTGCGGGACTGGCAGACCTATCCAGTCCAGAATAACCGAGATAAACAGAATTGGATGTTCCATAGCCAAACTCCCTTTATGTATTTTCCTGAAATATCATTCGCCCCTGAAAGAGGACGACAATAATTATACTTACCATGATGGTGGATAGCCCGATAATAAGTCCTATTGCATTGATGCTGAACCGGGTATTAAGCAGAAGCAGTATTACGGCGAGAATCACGAGGCGGGCATAGAATTTGACAGCAAAACCAGCTAAAAGTGACTTGCTGCTCCTCTGTTCGTCATCTTTTGCGGTTGTCGCATAATGGACTAATCGCATCGCAGTACGTTTCGTCAAGAAAAAACTGCCGCTGGCTAATGCACCGCCTACCAAGACAGATTGGGCAAAGGGCCAGTCAACAACATACCAACTTCCTGTTGTGAGCAGAGAGGTCGTAATCAGGTTGAAGCGCTCAATCATGCGGGGCAGAAGGAGTTGGTTTCTCTTGCCGCTTCTGCTCGTTATCACATCACTCATCGGATATTTTTTTGCCCAGATCCCAGAGATGCTTAAAACCAGCAGCGATTCCGAATCCAAGAAATATAAAACTGAACCACGGCGCAGTCTGCCCGGCAAACAACTTATTGTCAAGCCACCAGCCTATGCCAAAACCGACAAAAATGGACGTTGCGAAAGTTGTTCCGATTTGACTGTAGTAGGCCAGTTCAGCGAGAAGGCCTTCTTTTTTTTCGGTCATCGCCCTATATCCTGCATCCTTGGATGTCTTCTTGAATCAGATAGAAATAGCACGCAACAGTGACAAGTGCAATATTTTTTTTCATGCTTCAGACAATCTTGCCAAAGATGTAGCAATTGCTGTCAAGGCCTTGTCCAGTTGTTCCGGGGTATGTGCTGCTGAGATAAAGAGGGCCTCAAACTGCGATGGAGCAAGCCAAATCCCACAGTCCAGCATCTGGCGGAAATGTTGACCATAACGATCTGTATCTGCCTGCATGGCAGCGTCAAAGTCTGTTACCGGGCTATCAGTGAAAAAACAGGTCATCATGGAACCGATCCGGTTTAACACGGTAGGAATTGAGGATTTGGCAGCGATTTCAGCCAGGCGTTCAGCAAAACGATCACTCTTTTCCTCAAGTTCCTGGTAGAATCCCGGTTTGCGCACGGTTTTGAGCATGGCCAGGCCAGCAGCCATTGCCAGTGGGTTACCGGACAGAGTACCTGCCTGATAGACCGGCCCATCTGGGGCAATGTGATCCATAATCTCTTTTTTACCGCCATAAGCACCAACAGGCAGACCACCCCCGATAATTTTGCCCAGGCAGGTCAGGTCCGGCATAATGCCAAAGCGTTCCTGGGCACCACCCAGAGCCAGCCGGAAACCAGTAATCACCTCATCAAAGATCAGGATAATACCCAGTTCAGCAGTCAACTCACGCAGTTTCTGCAAAAAGGCCATGTCCGGGACAATAACCCCCATATTACCGGCAACCGGCTCAATGATCACGCAGGCGATGTCCAGTTGATCATCTCGCAGGGTTTTTTCCAGAATCTCTATATTATTATAGGGAATGGACAGGGTGTTTTTGACTATATCGTCAGGTACGCCAGGGCTGCCTGGAATGCCCAAGGTAGCAACCCCGGAACCAGCCTTGACCAGAAAGGAGTCAGCATGGCCGTGATAGCAGCCATCAAATTTAATCACCATATTGCGCCCCGTATACCCGCGAGCCAGGCGGATGGCACTCATGGTGGCCTCGGTACCTGAGCTGACAAAACGGACTTTTTCCATGGACGGGACAGAGTCGCAGACCAGGTCAGCCATTTCCACTTCAGATGCGGTCGGAGCACCAAAGCTGGTGCCGTTGGCCAGGGCCTCCTGAACTGCTTTCGTAACATCGGGATGACTGTGGCCAAGAATCATTGGCCCCCAGGAACCAACAAAATCAATAAATTCATTGCCGTCTGCATCAATGACTATGCCGCCTTCAGCCCTGGCAACAAAGAGAGGATCGCAACCCACGGATTTACAGGCACGGACAGGGGAGTTGACACCACCAGGGATAACCTGGCAGGCTTTTTCGAAGAGTGCAGCAGAATGTGTGGTGTTCATAAGCTGTTATGGCATGGTTATGGATTAAAATAAACGTGTCTCATTATATCTGGCACAGGATAAACGTAAGCTGCTGTTACGTCAAGGGGCTGTCGTGAGATGCTGGGGAGACTGAATGAATGCAGAAAAACGTATGGGGCAGTCAGAGATTTTTCATTGCGCCACAATGATATTTCTGGATTTCTTTTTTTTATGTATAGTTATGGTGTTAATGTGTTGACAAAACTGGGATCGCCGATGTACAAAAGAATCTTCCATCAACTGTGTCATACAGCGGCAGACCTTCTGGCTGCCTGACAATAACTTCATCTTTGACTGTGCCCCATGACTGCTTTAAAAACCGTACTGATCGTATTTACGTTTTTGTTGTTTGCTTTGCCGACACTCTCCCTATCTGAGGAGCCTCCAGAAGGACAATTATATTGGATAACCGAGGAGTATCCTGATCATTACTTTTTCTATGATGAAACCGCTCAACACACCGGTGCAGTAGCCGCCATTGACTATGCCTGTACACAATACTCTGGGAGTAACGGGGATTATACCGGAACCGTGGATATGTACTATACTTCCGAGGATACGGAAAAAGCAGGCTGGTGTGTTAATAAACATCCTCTTTATCCGGGAAATGTAAACGGAGAATATTATACAGCCTATCTGTATTGCAACGGGGTAAAGCGTCTCCTTGACGATATGTCCTCTTGTGAATCGCCGGAGCCTCAAATCGTCGACGAAAACAATTTCGGCACTCCCTGCGAAGAATAATCCGTACTCACTTTCTCCTTTGTCTTCCAGAACGAAATCCAGACTTCCGGTATAGCCATGATACAACGACAACACTCTTTCTCTCTATCCCGCTTATTATTCCCGGCTCTTCTTTCTTTCCTCGTTATTGCGTTTCGGGTCGGGATTGTTCAGGCCTCATCCACGCAACCGTACATTTCTTCTCACAGTGTGAACTTTGCCATTGGCAATAAGGTGCATACGGAGACCGACGTGAGCATAGACGGTCCGACCGGGCCGATGAGTTTTCGGCGGGTGTACAACAGCCGGAGCACCGGGGAATCCGTATTGGGATATGGCTGGTCGTGGTCGTTCGGGGAACATCTGTTGATTGATCCAGGTGATGATGCTTCAATCGGCCGGGTACTGTCCACCGGGCGGCATATTCCGCATACCAAAGACAGCGAGGGCGTCTGGAGCAGTCCGGCGGGCAAAAAGACGACTATCACCCTGGAAACAAGCGGCGACTACATCCTGACCAAACAAGACGGCACTGTTCATAGCTATGACAGCCAGGGAAAGCTGACCCAAATTCAGGAGCCAAACGGCTATACCCGTACCTTCACCTACAGTGGCGACCAGCTCCAATCCGTGTCTGACAGCTTTGGTCGTTCCTTTTCCTTTGCCTATAATGCCTCCGGGTATCTGGAAACCCTGACCACACCGGTCGGTGATTTCACCTTTGAATACAGCGGCAGTAACCTGTGGAAGGTATATCGACCGGGAAATACCGCTT
>NZ_JALAAI010000092.1:0-15730 GCF_052785085.1 Candidatus Electrothrix sp. | reverse complement strand
TCGAGCGTGTGCAGTTGTCCCAGTTCTTTGAGGACCGAGATGTCGGTGAGCTGATTATCACTTAAATAGAGCGTGTGCAGTTGTCCCAGTTCTTTGAGGACCGAGATGTCGGTGAGCTTATTATAACGTAAATAGAGCGTGTGCAGTTGTCCCAGTTCTTTGAGGACCGAGATGTCGGTGAGCTGATTAGAACGTAAATCGAGCGTGTGCAGTTGTCCCAGTTCTTTGAGGACCGAGATGTCGGTGAGCTGATTATCACTTAAATAGAGCGTGTGCAGTTGTCCCAGTTCTTTGAGGACCGAGATGTCGGTGAGCTTATTATAACTTAAATCGAGCGTGTGCAGTTGTCCCAGTTCTTTGAGGACCGAGATGTCGGTGAGCTTATTAGAACGTAAATCGAGCGTGTGCAGTTGTCCCAGTTCTTTGAGGACCGAGATGTCGGTGAGCTGATTAGAACTTAAATCGAGCGTGTGCAGTTGTCCCAGTTCTTCAAACAGAGAAAAATCGGTATTGCCATTGGTAAGCCCGGCGTTACGTATACGCAGGGCCGTGACTTGCCCCTGCTCATCGGCAACATAAGAAAAGTCGTCAGGCCCGGATCTCGCATCTCTGCGCTTGAACTCGGATTCATCCATCCGGCGCAACTGCACCCGCAGAGCCTTCTCTATTTCTTTAATAACCTCTAAATCATTCGATGCCATAGTATCCTGTATCAGCAAAAGAAACGCCGTAAGAAGAATCTGATCTTTCCACCTGTACCAACAGAGGTACGCCCGGTTCGCGAACCGCCCCTGCATATCCACAACCGGCTTTCGGACATACAAAACAACGAATCGGACGTTCCGAACGAGCTTCTGTATATATCAAACCTCTTCCAGGACGTTCCAGACGAGCTTTTGTATATCCCAAACGAGGTAGAGGATGTTCACAACGAGACTTTGTATGTCCAGAATCTCAATTCGGACATCCGGCAAGAGATTTTGCATGTACGCAACGAGGTTTTGCATGTCCAGAACCTTGATTCGGACATCCAGAAAGAGATTATGGACGTCCGCAACAAGTATTTCAACGTGTAAACACAGTGTACAAACATGTAAAAGCTTCATGCAAACGTTGCAACACTGCATTCATGCGTTGACCGGCAGGCTGGATACGTCCGGTAGCAGGTGTATTTTTTACAAACTCTTATCCACAATCTCACCCGTATCACGGGACAAGCCCGGCAGGGCCGCAATCTCCTCAAGAGCCGTCTTCATCAGGTCTCGGCGATGTTCATCATACTGCTTCCAGCGGGTGAGGGGAGATACCATTCGTGCGGCCACCTGATGATTTATCGGGTCAAGCTCGGTGATGCAGTCAACCAGGAAGGTATAGCCACTCCCGTCCTTGGCATGGAATTGATGCTGATTGCCGCAAAAGGCCCCGATCAGTGAACGCACCTTATTGGGATTTTTCATGCTGAAGGCTGGATGTTGCATCAGCTCCAGAACCCGTTGCAGGGTTCCGGGCAGGGTACAGGTAGCCTGGAGAACAAGCCATTTATCTACAACCAGGGGATCATCCTGCCAGCGGTCGTAAAAATCAGCAAGCAGCTCATCTCCTGCGGCCTGGTCCGCATTGACCACTGCTCCTAAAGCAGCCAGGGCATCAGTCATATTATCGGATTCTTGATACTGTTTCTTGCCGATGTTCAGCAGTTCTTCGGAAAGAGTTTCCTCCGCTTCCGGGGCCAACAGATAGGCGAGATGACAGTTGCGCAAAGCACGACGGGCCGCCTCTTCAGCGGAATATTGGTACGGCTTCTCTGTTTCCAGTCTGTAATAATTCTCATACAGGACATCCCGATGCTGCTGACTCAGTTGCAGCCGGAAAGCCTGGCGAGTGACATGGACAGCCTCCGGTTCAATGACGCTGAGTTGCTGGCTGATCCAGGTATCCGAAGGCAGGGTCAGGGCGGAAGCCAGAAAAGCCGGATCAGTCTCCTTATCACAGAGCAGCCGCTCAAAGGCCTGATGAAAGATGGCTGGAACGGTCAGTTCCTTGCCGTGCTGCCAATCATCAATCCCGGCCAGAAGGTAGCGCAGGCCCAGTTGCTGCCCGGCATCCCAGCGGTTAAAGGGATCACTGTCATGGGCCATGAGAAAGGCCAGCTCTTCTTCACCAAGATCGGCAACAACCTTGATGGGTGCGGAAAAATTGCGGTTCAGGGAAGGGACAGGTTGCTCTTTCACGCCGGTGAAACGAAATTGCTGTTTGTCCTGGTGCAGGATCAAGGTGCCGTTGTTTTTATTATTTTTGCCTGCATCGTGCAGATACAGCTCCATATCCCGGCCTTTGCTGTCCAGCAGGCCGATGCACAGGGGCAGGAGAAAGGGCTTTTTGTCTGCGCTCTTTTGATCTGGTGTGTCCGGGCAGGTCTGCTGCGCTGTCAGGGTGTATTCCTGAGTGGCAGGATCATAGTCCTGGGAAATCGTGACAACAGGCGTTCCGGCCTGACTGTACCAGAGCTTGAACTGCTCAAAATCCAGATGATTCTCTTCTTGCTGGGCATCCTGGAGGGCCTGAATAAAATCATCGCAAGTCACGGCCTGACCATCATGCCGTTCAAAATAGAGATCCATACCCTTGCGAAAGCCCTCGGCTCCCAACAGGGTGTGGAGCATGCGGACCACCTCAGCCCCTTTATGATATACCGTCAGGGTGTAGAAATTATTGATCTCCACATAAGAGGCCGGTCGCACCGGATGGGCCATAGGCCCGCTGTCTTCCCGAAATTGCAAGGAGCGTATGATGTCGGCATCATGAATCCGCTTGACCGCCCTGGAACCCATGTCTGCGGAAAACTCCTGATCGCGAAACACGGTGAGTCCTTCTTTCAGACTGAGTTGAAACCAGTCCCGACAAGTGACTCTGTTACCTGACCAGTTATGAAAGTACTCATGGCCAATGACTCCTTCAATGCCTTCATAATCAGTATCTGTTGCTGTCTCAGGTTGGGCAAGGACATATTTGGAATTAAAAATATTTAATCCCTTGTTTTCCATAGCTCCCATATTAAAATCATCCACTGCAACGATCATGTAGGTGTCAAGATCGTATTCCCGGCCAAAGACCTGTTCATCCCAGCGCATGGCGTGCTTGAGGGATTCCATAGCATGGTCGCATTTCTCTTTATTGCGATGCTCCACATAAATCTGCAGGCTGATCTCGCAACCGGACATGGTAGTAAAACGATCCTGAATACAGGTCAGGTCACCGGCAACCAAGGCAAAAAGATAGCTCGGCTTGGGAAAAGGATCGTGCCAGGTGGCAAAATGGCGACCATCAAGAAGTTCTCCTTGCGCTGTTCGGTTGCCGTTGGCCAGCAGTACCGGGCAGCTGTCTTTAGGACCGATGATAATGGTGGTGAAGACCGCCAGGACATCCGGTCGGTCGGGATAACAGGTGATACGACGGAAGCCCTCAGCCTCACACTGGGTGCAGTAGTTCCCTGATGAGAGATACAGTCCTTCCAAGGCAGTGTTCTCCTGCGGGTTGATGAGCGTCTCAATTCCCAGGGTGAACTGATCCGGTACTTCTGGAATCCGAAGTGTATTGCCATCATAGGAATATTCATCCTTTGTCAGAGGAAGCATATCAATTTGTACAGAGACCAATTCAAGAGACTCGCCAGTGAGTTCAAGGGCAGAGTTGTTCTCCTGTCCGTATGCATTGCGCTGCATGGTGATGCGAGTAAGCACTCGGGTCTGCGTTGGATCCAATTCAAAACGGAGATCGACCGTGGAGAGGGTAAAGGGATAGGGATAATAGTCTTTGAGATATTTTGTTGTATGTGGTTCCATGAACGTATAGTTTTTACTTTTTAGTTTTTGGTTAGGTGAACAAGAAAATCCGTATCAGTTATTTTATATTTTTCCAGGTTCGTGTATACTGGTAGCCTTTATTTGATCGTACCTTGTGCAGACTTTGTTATAAACAGGAAAAGTGCTGCTGGCCGTCTGGGAAAAACGCATCATGTTCAGGGTAATAGCTGTACGATCAATAGACAATCAGAAAAAGGCATGTTGCGTTGGAAAGTGTATCGGACGTAACTTTTCGCCTTGGATATGCTGAAACGTTTACTCTTGGATTGTATTCCAATGGCAGAAAAGAAAAAGAACCTTCTTGTTTATCATATTTTTTTCATTTTAATTTGCGGTGGTCTGTTATATTTTTTATGGAAGGCTCCACCAGAAACAACGCCGCACCTGCCCCGTGATCATAATCATGAGCGTTTTATGGACATGGATCGGAAGCAGGCAGAAGGTTTTTGCCTGGAATGCCATGCAGAGGGAAAAGAACAGGCTTTGTCAGAAAAACATCCGCAACCTTATCGCTGTCTTTTTTGTCATAAAAGGGTGGATCAGATCCGGCAGATTAATACAGACGAGTAAGGTTGGATAAGGTCGGAATATGTGGAATGTTAAAGATGTGTATTATGTATCTGATTCAACAGCCTTACTGACAGAAGATATTGGCAAGTCCCTCCTTTGTCAGTTCCCTGCCATTGGTTTTAATGAGGAAAAAATTCCCTTTGTCAAAACGCCCAGTGATGCAGAACACGCTGTTACCCGTATCCTGAAGCAGTCGGGTGGTCTGTTGCCTTTGGTTTTTTGTACTATTATTAACCCGGAAATTCGTGATGTTTTTGACCGGGCTGAAATAGAGATGTTGGATCTGTATGATGGCCTGTTAGACAGGCTTGAACACAAGCTGGAAGCTAAGGCCTTGCGTCAGCCTGGAGTTTTTCGTAACCCTGGTGATAATACCCGACCAGATAAACGGGTAGAAGCTATTCATTATACCATTGAGCATGATGATGGGCAGCGAACCAGTGGCTATGATCAGGCAGAAGTTATTTTGGTTGGGGTCTCCAGAACTGGAAAAACACCGGTCAGTGTTTATCTGGCCACTCATCTCGGGCGGAAAGCAGCTAATTTCCCTATGACTGCGGATCATTTGGCAGCCTATGAACTTCCAGCAGATATTGTTCGTAATCGTCATAAAACTGTTGGGTTGACCATTACTCCTCAGTTTCTTCATCGAATCAGAGAAGAACGCTATAAAGGGAGTTCCTATGCCCGGTTGGCAACATGCCGGACTGAAATTCACCAGGCAGAACAACTCTATATGCGGCATGGAATCAAGACCATCAATACTGAAGGGAAATCCATTGAGGAACTTGCGGTCCAGGTTACTCAGCTACTCGGTATATCAAAGAAAAAAAGATAAAAGATGGATTCCTCTCTTTCATCATCCTCGTTTCTCTTGCCGTGTCTCGTGGTGTGGAGTCTGATATGGGTTTTGATGTCGAGCTGTAGTCATTCAGAAAAGCAAGCGGAGAATTTTATGGATAGTCCAGAAATACAGCGTATTCTGTTTCATCCTCGGGTAAGCGAACCAACCCCTGTCCCCCCAAGTGCTGAAGACCTTGGTATTGAAGTTGAACCTGGTGTTACCATTGGATGTCGTTTTTTTGCAGCAGGAAAAGACAAACCAACGATTTTGTTTTTTCATGGAAATGGTGAAATTGTTTCTGATTACGATGAGATCGGCCTGGAATATATGCGTTATGGCCTGAATGTGGTGGTCACGGACTATCGCGGTTATGGTTGGAGTGACGGCACGCCAACTTTTTCGAACCTGCTTGCAGATTGCCATGTTTTGTATAACGAGCTGAAGAAAATGCTCACAGAGCGGGGATACCGGCCAGCAATTTTTATTATGGGACGATCATTAGGATCTGCCTCAGCCATAGAAGTTGCGCAGGCGTATCAGGATGAGATCAGTGGTTTGATTATTGAAAGTGGTTTTGCTGAAACCCTGGCTTTGGCAAAAACTCTTGGGGCTGACATCACTGGGATTGATATAACTGAGGAACAGACGTTTAATAATGTCGGTAAAATTACGAAAATCACCAAACCGACTTTTCTGCTCCACGGTCAGCGGGACACCCTGATTCCCCTTTGGCAAGCGGAAAAATTACATGCTGAAAGCGGTGCTCGGGTCAAAGAACTTCAGGTGGTGCCAGGTGCTGATCATAATTCTTTGATCAGTATTGGTGGAAAATATTATTTTATGGCTATCCAGCAATTTATTGCAAAAATCACCGGAGATTCGGACTGGCGGAACCAGAGAAAGAAATTCAAGAACAAGCAAGCCCTTGCTGAATAGGAAACCGGAGGAGTATGGGGACAGGAAAACGGACAGATTGCCTGACTTGGGATGAATATTTTATGGCAGTGGCCCTGCTTTCCGGGCAACGTTCAAAAGATCCAAATACCCAGGTTGGTGCCTGTGTTGCGGATTCTGATAATAAGATTGTAGGAGTGGGCTATAATGGTTTTCCCTGGGGATGTTCTGATGATGAGTTACCGTGGAGCCGTGAGGGAGATTATCTGGATACCAAGTATCCTTATGTCTGTCATGCAGAATTGAATGCGGTGCTTAATGCAACCTCTCGCAATCTTTCCGGTTGTCGGATCTATGTGGCCCTGTTTCCCTGTAATGAATGCACCAAGGTGATTATTCAGTCAGGTATTGGAGAGATTATTTATCTTTCTGATAAATATAACCATACTGATACAGTGAAGGCTTCAAAGATTATGCTGGGAAAATCTGGTGTCCAGTACAGGCAGTTTACAACAGAACGGGAACAGGTAAAGCTTGTCTTTTAGGGAGATTGCCGATGATTGTTTGAAGAATAACGTGTAAAGAAAGATGTACTTTACTTTACTTTACTTTACTTTACTTTACTTTGCTTACCAGGTATACAAATATTGTATTTGTGTTTTTGGGAGAGAATCGTCAAACATTGGGTGGAGAGAAAACATGAAAACTGTTCTTTATGCAGTAGTTATTTCAATCATAATAAGTTGTGTGGGTATACAAAACCTGTGGGCACAGTCAAACGGGAATGATTCAGGAAGAAGATTAGGGCTGGGTGATCGTGAGCTTGTTCCATTACCAGAGCATGTTGAATTGCCGGATCATGTTGATCCTCCGACACGACCTCGTATAGAACGTCCTGAATGGATGGTTCGTTTTTTGAAAGATAATAAAAAATATGGCTTACTGGTTGCCGTAGAAAAAGCCTTGGATGATGATGTGAGCGCGAAAGAAATTTTAACCTTTATCATTGAGAATGAAGAAGAAATAGGGATTAAAAGAGGATTAAAGGCTCTATACTGCGCCGGTGCCGACAGGGAGGAAGTTCAGGAGGCTGCGGATAAGCTTGGTGTGACTATTGAAGATTTGAGTATCGCTCTTGAAGAGAGTATTGCAGAGTGTGGGGATAAGTTAACATTAAGTGATCGTGATATCATAAATAATAAACCAGGCAACAGGTTTGGACTGAGTGATCGGGATCTTGTTCCCCTGCCTGACCATGTTATTCTGCCGGAACACGTTACACCGCCCACAAGACCACGACGGCCTTCAAGTCCTTCTGCGCCGTGACACTACAGCCTCGTTAGCGAATATGGCAGATATGATAAATATGGTTTGCACAGCATCGTAATCAATCAGAAGAGTAAACAATAATGAATAGTCGATATAAAAAATATACTGTCAGTGCGTTGTTTTTGATGGTGAGTTCGCAAGCGTTTAATGCAGGATCTCAGGAACTCAATCAGGCAGGTGGTTCATCCACCTCTGATTTGCCGATGGCAAAGGTAATATACACTGATCAGATTCAAAACCTGGAACCTACGATGTACCAGAATCAAAATCTAGCCCCACCCCCTGTTGTAATGTCAGCTGAGACTGAAGTTGGAAGAGAACAGGAAGAAGTTACTTCCGATGGCAGAGTTTTTGGTTATCGATATGGAAAATTTCATGCTTCATTAGGGGGGGGGTGGCAATCGACTGATAATCTGTATAATGATGATGGGGAAAAAATTGAAAGCTTTCAGGCGTCAATTTCTCCAACTGTATGGTATACATGGCCGAGAAGAAGCAGCCGACCGCTTCAGGTCGCCGCAGACAACACACCGGTTGGTGGTTTGCAATACAGTCCAACCGAATATGATATTTATAACAAGTTCAATTTGTATTTTGGCGGAAAATTAACCTACACAACCTATTCGGCGAATTCTGATCTTAATAATACTCAAGGAGGATTACAAGCGCAGATAAACTACAAACACAATGATCGACTTTCTCTAAGTCTGATGGATAATTATTCCCGTGGTCAGGATATATTTAATGTTGCTGAAGCAACCTCTGAAAATAATCGTGTTTATGATTCAAACGTTGTACAAGCTAATGCCAAATGGCATGTAACTGATAAAATCTATGCAGGATTAGGATATTCTAATCATCTTTTGCTCTATGAACTTGATTTAAATAATTTTATGGATCGAGCTGATCATGGATTTAACGGTACACTGGGTTATACGTACAGCCCAAAAACAAATTTTTTTATGAGCATGTCTCATTTTATGGCTGCTTATGATGAAGATGAAATGCCGGATAATGCGAATATTATCGTTCGGGCAGGAATTAACTGGCAGGCCACTGTCAAAACCGGTTTTATGCTCGGTGCTGGCTATCAGATGGTAGATTATGATGAAGATTGGAAGAGTGATGGAGCTGAAGCGGTTGTCGATACCTTGAAGGATGGACAGGAAAGTTTTAATTACGAAATACAGGGGACTTGGCAGGCAACTCGCAAAAATCAATTTCTGTTAAACTCAACGTATAATATTGAACAGTCAGACAGCCAGTATGCACTGAATAAAACTGTATGGACTTCTCGACTTGGCTATAGCTATCGATTCACCAGTCGTATCAAAGCGACAATGGACTTTATCTATGAAGAGTCAGATTATGCGCAGTTTGATGGTGCTTCTCGTTTTGATGAGCGCTGGAATTTTAGCCCGAGTCTTAGTTTTGCATTGAGGAAATGGTTGTCATTGTCTCTGTCCTACGGCTTTGATAAAAAAGATTCTAATTTTGATGAATTGGACTATGAATCAAATACCTTGGGTATCAGTGCCGGTGGCGCATTTTAACAACCTCTGATAATTTTATGCAAAGCCAACAAAAATCATGCTGAAGAATAGAACAAACTGCCTGAAAAGCGACGCGACTAACCTTTTCTTTTTACTAATTATTGCCTTGTGCCTGGTTTTATTGGCAGCAGCTTCGGCTTCTTGTAATATCGGATCGCCTGATAATATTCAGGGAATTGTATCAAAGAATCAGACTGTATCCTCCCGTGTTCCGAAGATAACATTACCTTCATTTAGTCCTTCGCAGCACAGTAAAACAACAGCTGTTAAGAATATGGTCGATTATTCGATCGGAGCAGGTGATGTCCTTTCCATCAAAGTTTTTGATCATGAGGAATTAACAGCCAAAGCGAGAGTCACTCAGGCTGGGACAGTCGATTTTCCTTTAATCGGAGAAGTACATGTTGCTGGACTGGGGACGACGGCAGCAGCGCACCGTATAGAAAGTGCTCTGGCAAATGGCTATATTATCGACCCACAGGTGACTATTTTTATAGAGCAGTTTAAAAGTAAAAAGGTAGTGGTTCTCGGTGCTGTCTATAACCCAGGTCTAGTTGAGTTAAATGGGTCGATAAACTTGCTTGAACTGATATCTCAGGTTGGTGGATTAAAAGATAATGCAGGAGAAACAGCAATAATTAAACGGCAGGAAAACGGAACACAGAAAGATATTCCTATTAATCTGGATCGACTGATAAAAACCGGTGATCCTCAGCTGAATATTCAGATTTTAGGAGGGGATACCGTTGCAATCGCTGAAGGTGCGGTCTGCTTTATCACAGGCGAAGTGAATCAACCAGGTAAATACCTCTGTGGTTCAGATTCGACCGTCTTTAATATTGTTACTCGGGCTGGGAGCTTGACGGAAAAAGCTCTTGAATCAGGGATAAAGATCACTCGAACAGTGAATGGTATTAAGCAGATAATGCAAAATGTGACGCAGGATACTGTTGTCCAGGCTGATGATGTTATTTTTGTCCCGCAGCGACCAGTGAGTAAGGAGGAGGAGACGCAGTGTTTTATTAGTGGCGAAGTAAATCGTCCAGGAGCCTATCCTTGCTCTGGAAAAACAAGTATACTGAAATTATTGACCAAAGCAGGTGGTCTTACAGACAATGCCTTGGAATCAGGAATTGAGATTAATCGGCAGGTTAACGGCACGAAGCGGGTTTTAAGAAATGTTGACAAGGATACTTTGCTACAACGAGAGGATGTTGTAATCGTACCTGCAAGTGCTGTAAAAAAGAACGCTGATTGCTTTATTGCTGGCGAGGTGAATCGTCCAGGAGCCTATCCTTGTTCAAGAAAAACCAGTATGCTGAAGTTGTTGACGCGAGCGGGTGGCTTGTCTAAGAACGCTTTAGAATCAGGAATTGAGATTAATCGGCAGGTTAATGGAAGAAAACAGGTACTAAGAAATATTAATAAAGATACGTTGCTTCAACCGGATGATGTGGTTATTGTGCCAGCAAGTGCTGCCAAAAATGAAGCAGTCTGTTATATCACTGGTCAGGTGAAGCGACCAGGAGCTTACCCGTGTGGCAGAAAGACCACTGTTCTAAAGATGATTTCCTTAGCAGGAGGCTTTACCGGCATTGCAGCAGAATCAAGTATAGAAATAAAGCGAATAGTTAATGGAAAAAAACAGGTACTGGAAGATATTGATGATGTCACATTATTGCAACCCGAGGATGTTGTTGTTGTACCGGAAAGTTTTTTTTGATTTTATTGAATGATTTTGTATGTTGAGTCCCTTCGCCTTTTGATTAAACCAACTTATGAAAATCTCCAGAAGTTCCATCTGGTTATAGGAATGATGGAGTATTTCCTTCTTATTTATAAAATAATATAATGTACCCGGAAGAATCCATAGTAGATAATAATATTCAACAAACGCAGCAGCCATCATCCAAGCATTTGTTTGATTATCTCCGTGTGTTGCGGAGACGAATGTGGTTAATTCTCGCAGTTGTAGCGATAATTTTTTCGATAACGGCATTATCTACGTTTTCAAAGATCCCCTACTACACAGCAACAACCCAAGTTCTGATTGAAAAGAACATGGAAAAGGGGCGTCTTGAAGGATTGTTAAGCTCTCGGACATGGGATCCTGATTTTAAAGCGACTCAATTGCAATTGATACAGAGTCATAATGTGGCCCTTAGAGTTGTAGAAAATCTTCATTTGGATACAAAATATAAAAAATATTTCCTGGGATCTACATTACCTCGTTCAGGTGGCTTTGATGCTCTTGTCCAGACCCTTGTCACTTTTGGGTCGTCACTGGTCGGATCAATTCTTAATGGAGATAAAAATGGGACTGTTCAGACAGAAAATGGACAGGCAACCGTTGACGCAGGAGGTAAAACAGATGCAGAAAAAATTGCCGGTATACTCCAGGGTTCCCTCACTCTGTCTCCTATGCATAATACCAAAATCGTCAATGTGAGCTATACCCATCATGAACCTAAAATTGCTCAAATGGTTGCTAATGGGGTTGTTCAGGCCTATACTGAAGAAACTTTGGATATACAAACAAGTACTACAAAACAAACGCTTAATTGGATGACAGTAAAGGCAGGTGAGGAACGAAAAAAACTTGAGGACGCAGAAAGGGCTTTACAAGACTACATGCGAAAGAATGATATTGTAACTATTGAGAATAAATTAGCTATCCTTCCTGAACGCCTTTCGCAATTCAGCTCTGAACTTACTGCTGCGCAGACTGAGGAGAAAAAATATGCTGCTGTTTATCAACAAATAAAAAGAGCCGGTAAAAATGAAAAAAAACTAGAAGCTATCCCTTTACTTGCGAATAACAGTGAGTTGCAGGCACTTCGTGGAGAGCTTTTTGCTGCGGAGCAGAATGTTAGAGAATTATCTAAGAAGTATGGTGAGAAACATCCGATGATGATCAAGGCCCGGTCTGATCAAAAATTATTACAAAAAAAGAAGCGGGTTGAAATAGAACGGGTTATTGAAATGGTGAAAAACAATTACGAGCTTGTCAAAACCCGGGTTAAAGATTTGACCAAAATGATGGATGAGTCCAAGGCTGAATTACAGGATATGAATAAGCTTTTTGTTGAATACACTATCTTGAACAGAGATAAAGAAATGAACAGGAATATCTATGATGCATTGTCCAGTAGTATTAAGAAAACCAATGTGACAGCGCAGGCAATGGATCTCAGAATATGGGCTATGAAAAAAGCAGGCCTTCCCCTTGCACCGTCAAGACCGAATAAAAAGAAAGAATTATTCAAGGGGCTTGTTATTGGATTGAGCCTTGGAATCGCTTTGGTTTTTTTCCTGGATTATATAGATAATACTGTTTCTGCAGGCGAAGACCTGGAAAAAAGGTATGGCCTGACCGTGCTTGGTGCAGTCGAAGACCTTCCCAAGAAAAGCAAAAATGTTGAAACGTTTATTATAGATAATCCTCTTTCTGCCTTTACAGAGAGCTATAGACTGATTCGATCAGGTGTACTTCTTTCAACTCCGGATCATCCACCGCGTACCCTGCTTATTACCAGTATGATGCAGCAGGAAGGAAAGAGCACAACAACAAAAAACCTGGCCTATATTTTAGCGCAAAATGATAAAAAAGTCTTGATTATTGACGCTGATATGCGACGCCCGAGACAGCATAGTATGTTTGGGATAGACAACTCTTACGGGCTGAGTAATTATCTTTCTGGTAACACGGATGAACAGCAGCCCAGTATGATTAAACCCCAGCCAGATAGTCTTATTTCTGTACTTCCTTCTGGTCCCATTCCACCGAATCCAGCAGAATTATTAGGTTCCAAGAGAATGCAAACATTATTGAATAAATCAATTGAGCGGTTTGATTTTATCCTTCTTGATTCTCCGCCAGTGCAACAGGTGACTGACAGTCTGGTTCTGGCTGGTCTTGTTGAAGGAACAATTACTGTTCTGCATTCCCAAAAAATCACCTATGATATGTTGGATAGCGGGATAAAAAAATTAAAGGAAAGTCAGGCTCATCTGCTGGGATTTGTCCTTAACCGTGTGACAAAACGGACTGCTGGTCAAGGCTATTACGGCTATTACTCCTACTACTCTCGCAAAGGAAAGGGTGGGTATTATACCGAGCAAAAGAAAGGGTAAATCCAGGGCGCAGGGAAACCCGGAAAAAAGGGGGGGTACCTTTTTCCTTTTTTTGTTTACCCTTTTTTTTGCCCCTCTTGCCTTTGGTACAACAGAGCCGTGGTCAATCTTTACATTGGAACTATTGGTAGCAGTGAGCTGCCTTGTTTTTCTTCAGCCATTCTCCCACAAAAAAAGGATATTCTATCGACCACCAGGCCTATTGCCGTTGCTATTGCTGCTTGGCTGGATTTTTTTTCAAACCATCCCACTACCACCATTCATTGTTGGTTGGCTGGCCCCTGATATATATCACGTCTATCAACCGGTACTTGACCTTCCCAGGCAGATTGGAGGGATTTTTCCTGATCACTGGATACCGTTAACAGTGAATAGAAAGGCCAGTCTGCTTGAGGCACTGCGGCTCTGTTCATATGTTCTTTTTTATTTGCTGACAGTTCAGCTTCTCACCAGTAGTAGACGGTTGGTAGTCACGGTGAACGCTGTAAGTTGGCTCGCCCTTTGTCTTGCTCTCCTTGCTGTTGTGCAAAGAATGACAGCACCTGATACGCTGTTTTGGTTTCGCCAATTAACAGGAGGCAAAACAGCCTTTGGCCCCTGGGTCTATAAAAATCATTATGCTGGTTTTATGGTGATGCTCTGTCCACTTGTGCTGGCGCAGTTTATCCTCTATCGCCCTGCACTGGAACATCTTAAAACCATCAGAGAAAAGATTCTGGCCTTTTTTTCAGAAAAAGGAATTGCAATTCATCTCATTATGGGATTTGGATCGCTTGTCCTGCTTGCCTCGGTTTTTCTTACTCAGTCGCGTGGTGGTATCCTCAGTATTCTCTGTTCAGTACTCTGCTTTTTTATTCTGCTTTTCCTGCGGCAGGGAAAAGTGGACAAACTGTCCCTTATTTTGCTGAGCATTGGCGTGTTGATAATCGTTGGATGGTATGGTTGGGACCCTGTCTGGAACCGTTTCACTTCAATTATTAACCAGGAAACCGGAACAATACAAGATGATCGTTTGTTGATCTGGACAGATAGCCTACGGATAATAGCGGATTTTCCCATAACCGGAACAGGTTTTGGTACCTTTGTTGATATCTTCCCCTATTACAAAACCATTTCTGACCATCTTCTCTACGAACACGCTCATAATGATTTTATAGAACTACTGACCGATGGTGGGGCTGTTGCTGGCTTCTTGGCTTTTTGCTGGATCTTTAGTGTACTGAAAACAGGGTACAGAAGTATCCGTGTGCGCCAGGACACGATGTCAGTACTGCTTGCAATGGGGGCCTTGAGCGCTCTTGTTGGTCTTCTTGTTTTTAGTATCTTTGATTTTAATTTGCATAACGGGGCAAACGGCCTGTATTTTGCTTTTTTTTGTGGCCTGTTGGTCTCAGCTGGCAACACCCGGCGTTATTATCAGACTTCTCCTACTTTATTGAAACCTTGGAAATCATCCCATAAGGTACAGGGAATCGCATTGCTGGGGCTTCTTTTCTTCCTTTGTGCAACTCTGGTTATCCAGGGAAGAAAAGTGGTGGCAGAAAAATATTATCAACAGGCTCTGTCGGTTGTCTCCTTACCTTACCTGAAACCTTTCCGTAAACAAGAGCGAGTATATAACCTCATTGAAAAAGCAAAAAAAACAGATCCTTTAACCGGATTATATGCCTATGCCCTGGCAAATATAACAAGGCTACAAGAAAGAGGGCAGGAGGCACTGCGGCTTTCTGCTGAAGCTGTTTTGCAACAACCCATGCATTTCGCCTATCTGCAACAGCTGGGGAGTTTAGTCGCACGAATTGATCTGATCCAGGCCCGGCTTTTGATGGAAACAGGCTACAAAAGGAGTCAACAAAAGGATATTGCCTTTCAGGTATGGGCGGAATTTGAGCTTTCGCATCCTTTGAGAAAGGAAGGATTGATACGGTTGCGAAAAGAAATTGAACATAATAAACAGCTTACCTCTTTACTGTATCCTCTGCTCACCAAGTTTCAGCTTGACCAGCAAGAGCTAGTTGCTGTCCTGCCGGACAGATCTGCTCTTTGGTTTGCTTTTTGGAGTCATTTGAAAAGGGAAGGGAAAACAGAGCAGTATAGCTTTGTGATAGAGCATGTTCTAGCGTATATTGACAAGGAACCCAGGGTGCATGAGCATTATTTTAAAGAGGCTGCGCGCTATTACCGAGTCAAGAAAAAGGAACAAAAGGAAGAATCTGCTTTACTGCTCGGGATTCAGTATGTGCCAGCTTATGCCCCTTTTCATATTCAGCTCGGTGAGATATATTTAAAGAGAGGGTATCAAAAAAGAGCAATTGAACAATTTGAACAGGCCTTATTGCTTGATCCGAAAAACGAAGGGATAGATCGTGCAATCAGAAAAATAAAGCTTGCCGAATAAAGGTTGTATCAAAAAAGTGGCTCTTCGCAGATTAGTGGGAAACGCCATATTCTGCATAATTAGAATAGACATTCTGGGGAGATAATATTATAATTTGTGAAAAAAATCAAAGAGGTTTTTCCATGAAACTACTTTCTCTTGCTTA